>NZ_JBAMDC010000142.1:0-15229 GCF_036961605.1 Streptomyces sp. KLMMK | reverse complement strand
GGCCGGGCGGCCGGAGCGGTCCGCGGCTCCGGTCGTGCTCGCCGCGGCGGGCTCCTCCGACCCCGCCGCGGGGGCGGACACCGCCCGCATGGCGCGGCTGCTCGCCCTGAGGCTGGGAACGCGCGTGGTGCCCGCGCACGCGGCCGGGAGCGGTACGAGACCCGGCGACGCCGTGGCCGCCCTGCGGGCCGAGGGGCACGAGGACGTGGCCGTCGCCACCTACCTGACGGCGCCCGGGCACTTCAGCGAGACGGTGCGCAGGGGAGCGGGGACCCGGCTCGTCTCGGACCCGCTCGGGCCGCACGAGGCCGTGGCGCGGCTGGTCCTGCGGCGGTACGAGGAAGCGGTGCGGGGGGACGCGGTGCGGCAGGAAGCCGTACGCCGGGAAGCCGTACGCCGGGAGGTCGTGCGCCGGGAGGCCGTGCGGCAGGGGGCGGCCTGAGGGAGGCTGTCCGCCACGGCACGCTCGCCGCGCCGGCCCGCGCCGGCCTGATGGTGGAGTTCGGCGGTGCCGTACGGGCCCGGGTGGGCTCGGCACCGCCGGACAGGTCCGCGGCGGCGGATCGCCGTCGCGGCGGAGATGAAGGGGCAGGCCCCTTCACGGCCTCAGGAGGCCGTCCGTCAGGGGGCCGTGCCCGGCGGGGCGCCGCGTCCGTGTCCGTCCGTCAGCCGGACGCCCGTGACGAGCGACGGCCGGATCCGTACCGCGCAGTCCATCCGCTCGTCCCACCACGGCTCCAGCAGGGCCTCGTAGCGGGCGAGTTCGTCCGGGTCGGTGACGAGCGTGCAGTAGCCGGTGACCACGACGCTCCAGCCGAGGTGGGTTCCGGGGTCGATGGCATCGGCCTCGTAGGCGACGACCACACCCTGGCCCGGGGCACGGTGACCGGCCCCCGCTTGCTCCGGACGCGCCGCGAGCCCGGCGAGGGCGGCGCCCTCGTGGGTGCGGATGACGACGTCCCCGCCGTCCACCACGTGGTTGACCGGCCGGATGGCGGGCAGGGCGCGGCGGGTGAAGACGACCCGGCCCAGGGAGACGCTGCCCAGGAGCCGGAGGGACTCGGCGCGGCTGAGTTCGACCCGGTGACGGGGAGGTGCGGTGGCGTCGCTCACCCCACCAGTACAGGCGAGGCGATCACCGCGTGCCAGGGGCCGTTCGGCCCCTGGGCGGGGGCGGGTCAGGACCGGCTCCCGGTCACTGGGCCCGGTCCGGGAGCGGATCGTGGCGGACGCGGGCGGCCGGGAGCGCCGGGGACGGGCCCGCCGTGAGCCGGGCCACGAGCGGGCCGACCATGGACGGCGGCCCGCTGACGTAGGCGAGGTGCCGGGCCCAGCGCCCGTGCCCCGCGACGACCTCCGCCAGCGCGTGGTGCTCGCCGGGCCCCGTCCCCTCCCCGACCACCTGGGTGACCTGCAGCCACGGGTAGCGGCGCCGCAGTTCGTCCGGCGCCTCGGTGTCGTAGAGCGCGGAGGGGTGCCGGACCCCGAGGAAGAGGTGCACGGCGCGGTGCGCGCTCCGGCGGGCGGCCAGGTCCTGCAGCAGGGCCTTCGCCGCCGCCCACCCGGTGCCGCTCGCGACGAGCAGCAGGTCGTGCGCGAGGTCGTCGTCGAGCGTCATCGTGCCGCTCGCCGGGCCGAGCCGCAGCGTGTCGCCGGGGCGGGTGCGGGCCACGAGGGCCTCGCTGACCCCGCCGCGGCCGGTCAGCCGCACGTGGAACTCCAGCTCGCCGTCCGGCCGCGGCGCGCAGGCCAGCGAGTACTGCCGCCACGCCTGCGGCAGCAGCGGCGAGGCCACGGCCGCGTACTGCCCGGCCCGGTACGGGTACGGCTCGTGCGTGCGCACGCGCAGGACGGCCAGGTCCGGGCGGCGCAGCTCGTGCCCGGTGACCGTGGCCTGCCAGGCGGGCGGCTCGCCGAGCGCGGCCTCCGCGCCCCGGACCATCGCCGCCACCGCGAACCGCAGCATCCGCACCCACGCCTGCTCCATGGCCTCGTTCCACCGCGGGCCCGCCGTACGGCGCAGCGCCTCGCACAGCGCGCTCTCGAACGCCCGGTAGTGCGCGGGCCGTACGCCCAGCTTGCGGTGATCGCGGCCGAGCCGGGTGAAGACGGACGCCACCTCGTCCGGGTCGTGCAGGTTCTCGATCAGGTACCAGAAGATCCCTTCGAGGTGTCTGCGCTGGAACTCCATCGACTCCGGGAAGAGGCGCCGCAGGTAGGGCCAGTGCGCGAACATCGCGTCGTAGAGGTGGGCGATCAAGTCGCCGAAGGGCGTGACGAGTTCGAGGTGGTCGACGATCACGCGCTGGTCGGAGGCGCCGTCGTAGGGCCGCTCGGGCGGTGGCGACCCGGCCCGTTCGCCGGACCCTTCCGCCGCCTGCCGCGCCCCCGGGGACAGCAGCTGCCGGCGCAGCCGCATCGCGTCGTGCCGGGCGAGCAGGGAGTGGTAGGAGTCGTTGACGGTGTTCACGGGTCGGCAGCTCCTCGAGCTCCTCACGCGGGCTGGGACGCGCCAGTATGGCAACGGGCCGGCGGGCCCGCCCGGCCCCGGTCCGCAGGGCCGTTCGGCCCTATCGGGGCGGTGGCGGCGGGGTGTGAGCTGGTTGCGGGGTCTGTGCGAGCGGGTCCCGGCGGGGGCGCCCGCACGCGGTGCGCAGCGCCTCCGCCGGGCCCGGACGTGGCGCCTCCGCCCGGCCCGGACATACTGCCTCGTATGGAACGGACCGATACGGACATGGCCCCGCAAGTCGCCCCGCAAGTCACCCCGGGAAGCACTCCGGAAAGCACCCCGGAAGCGGCCCCCTTGCGGGTCTTCATCCTCGACGACCACGAGGTGGTCCGCCGCGGCGTCCGCGACCTCCTCGAAGCGGAGCCGGACATCGAGGTCGTGGGGGAGGCGGCGACGGGCCGCGAGGCCCTCTCGCGCGTGCCCGCGTCCCGCCCGGACGTCGCCGTCCTCGACGTGCGCCTCGGCGAGTCGGGCGAGGAGGGCGGCGACCACGGCGGCATCGAGGTCTGCCGTGAACTGCGAGCCCGGATGCCCGGGCTGGCCTGCCTGATGCTCACGTCCTTCGACGACGACGAGGCCCTCTTCGACGCCATCATGGCGGGCGCCGCGGGCTACGTCCTCAAGCAGATCAACGGCTCGGAGCTGGTGTCCGCGGTGCGGACGGTGGCCACCGGGAAGTCGACGCTCGACCCGCGCACGGCGTCCCGGGTGATGGCCCGTCTGCGCGAGCCGAGCGAGCCGGAGGTGCCGGAGGCGTCGGAACTGGACCGCCTCTCGCCGCGCGAGCGGGAGATCCTCGACCTCATCGGCGAGGGCCTGACGAACCGCCAGATCGCGGACCGGCTGTTCCTCGCGGAGAAGACGGTCAAGAACCGGATCTCGTCGATCCTGGCGAAGCTGGGGGTGGGCAGGAGGGTGCAGGCGGCGGTGATCGCGGGGAAGGTGCGGAACGGCTAGGCGGGGGCTCGCCGGGCCACCGGTCCGTGGCCGGTGCCCTCGCCGATGTCCTGAGTCGATGTCCCTGAGCCGATGCCCTCAGTCCGGCAGCGGCACGCTCCACACGATCCGCGTCCCCCCGCCCTCGGGCGTCTCCACGGCCAGGTGCCCGCCGTGCAGTCCGGCCCGGGACCGCATGTTGGCCAGCCCGCCGCGCCGGGGCGCGGAGCCGACCCCCACACCGTCGTCGGTGACGGTCAGCGTGGCCGAGGACGAGTCCACCGTCAGGGCGACGTCCACGCGACGGGCGCGGGCGTGGCGGGCCGCGTTGCTCAGGGCTTCCACGGCCACCGCGAGGACCTGCTCGGCGAGTTCGCCGGGGACGTCGGTGTCGGCGGGGCCCTCGATGCGCAGGGCGGGGGCGAAGCCCAGCGTCCGCGTGGCCGCCTGGACCGCCTCGGCCATGCCGCGCCGCAGGCTGGGCCCGCCGCCGCGGCCGTCGCCGGCCGTCCGCAGGCCGAAGATGGTCGACCGGATGATCTGGATCGTGGTGTCCAGGTCGTCGACGGCCCGGCCCACGCGCTCGGCGGCCTCGGGCCGGTCGATGAGCCGGGTGGCGCTCTGCAGGGTCATGCCGGTGGCGAAGAGCCGCTGGATGGCCAGGTCGTGCAGGTCGCGGGCGATCCGGTCGCGGTCGTGGAGAACGGCCAGCTCCTCGGACTCGGCGCGCCGCTGGGCGAGTTCGAGGGCGATCGCGGCCTGGTCGGCGAAGCCGGAGATCAGCTTCACCTCGGTGTCGTCGAACGGGGGCCTTCCGGGCCGCCGGTGCAGCCGCAGCGCGCCGCACGCGCCGGGGCCGGAGGGCAGGGGGACGACGACGGAGGGCCCGCCGCCCGGCTCGGTGCCGGCGGCGTCCTCGCTGTCGTGCACGACGACGGCGCCGTCCGCGTCCGCGACCTCCCGCGCCCGGTCGGCGATCAGCTTCAGGGCCTCGTCCGCGTCCGTACCGGACAGCAGGCTCCGGGTGATCTCGCCGAGCGCCTGCAGCCAGCGCTCGCGGCGGCGGCTCTCGTGGTACATGCGGGCGTTGTCGATGGCCACGCCCGCGGCGATGGAGAGCGTGGTGAGGACGGCCTCGTCGTCGGCGTCGAAGGCGGCGCCGCCCCGCTTCTCGGTGAGGTAGAGGTTGCCGAAGACCTCCTCGCGGACGCGCACGGGCACGCCCAGGAACGTGCGCATGGGCGGATGGTGCGCGGGGAAGCCGTAGCTGCGCGGGTGCCGGTTGAGGTCGGTGAGCCGCAGCGGGGCGGGGTTGTGGATGAGCTCCCCGAGGATGCCGCGGCCGCAGGGGGTGCGCCCGATGCGCGCGGTGAGCTCCTCGGACATGCCGACGGGCAGGAACTCCGACAGCGTCCCGCCGTCGCCGACGATCCCGAGCGCGCCGTACTCGGCATCGGTGAGCGTGACCGCGGCCTCGACGATCCCGTGCAGGACCTGGGGGAGCTCCAGCCCGTGCCCGAGGCTCATGACGGCGTCGAGGAGCCCGCGCATCCGATCGGCCGACGGTAACCTGCCGGCTATGTGATCACCGGTCTGATCTGCGGTTTCCGTCATGACTGCTCCCCGGGCCAGGTACCTGTCCAGCAGCGTACGACAGGGCCGCCCGGCCCCGGGAAAGGGGCCCGCACGGCCCTCCCGCCGCACCACGCCACCGGCAAGACTGCCCACAGGCCGGGAGGAGCCGCGTCCCCCTCCCCCGTTGTCCGGAACTCCTCCCGGCCCCGCTCCCGCCGCGGGACGCCTCGGCCGGGCGGAGTGCGTCAGGCGAGATGGGCGACGACGCCCGTGTGGAAGCGGTCCACCGCGTCGTCGACGCTGCGGATGAACCCGGACTGGGCGTTGCCGCGCGTACTGCCCATGCTCGTGAACAGGGACAGCCGGAAGCCGGTGATCCGGGCACCGTCCCGGGGCAGGATCCCCGCCGGCTCGGGCCGCAGCCGCTCCAGCGTCCCCCGTGGCCCCTGCCGGCCCTGGCCCTCCACCAGCGTCTCCACGTGTACGTCCGCCGGGGCGTCGGCGAGGCGCCGGACCAGGCGCT
The DNA here is from genome assembly GCF_036961605.1 of Streptomyces sp. KLMMK. Taxonomy (NCBI): domain Bacteria; kingdom Bacillati; phylum Actinomycetota; class Actinomycetes; order Kitasatosporales; family Streptomycetaceae; genus Streptomyces; species Streptomyces sp. KLMMK. The sequence continues at coordinate 9,686 of NZ_JBAMDC010000142.1, read as the reverse complement.
TGGCCCAGGTGAGCGGATAGCCGTGCTCCGGGGCGGGGATCTCGACGGACGTCCGCAGCTTGCCGGTGCGCAGATCGGCGGTGATCGTGAGGATGCCCGGGGTGCCGTCGATGCGGAGCTCGGCGGACAGGCGCCCCTCCTCGCACAGCCGGTCGGCGAGCGCCGCGCGCCGCGAGCGGGGGTCGGTGCCGCGCCGCGCGCGCTGGACGGGCAGCACTTTCTGCCCCAGCGCTCCGCCCAGCCGCAGGCACACCTGCCGGATCAGCCGCTCCCAGCTCTCGACTACCTCGACGGCGCGCCGGTCGCCCTGGACGAGGGTCTCCGTGTCGATGCCGTTGCGCACGGGCACCCAGGCCGGGCCCATGTTCTGGAACCCGTGGCAGCCGGAGTTCTCGTGCTGCAGGTAGTGCAGGAGTTCGTGCAGCAGCCAGGCGTGGGCCGCGTCCCCGACGCCCTCGTGGCGGATCAGCATGTGCGCCTGGTGGGCCACTTCGGCCCAGGAGAGGTGCCACAGGGCGACCTTGTGCTTGCGCCGCCTGTCGACCTTGACGTCGACCAGCGGGCTGCCCTCCAGCGCCACGTCGTTGGACAGCGTGACGACCGCCTCGTATCCGCGCCGGGCGGCGATGTCCATGTAGTCCTGCACCTGCGCCGACTTGAGCGGATTGCCGTTGGTCTTCGTCTCGATCAGCGCCGTCCACAGCTTCCCGGCCCGCTCGACCCGCACCACGCCGTCCGGGCGCCTGGGGACCTCGCCGAACGGCAGGGACACCTCCACGAAGGTCTGCATGCGCCCGGCCGGCGCCCCGAAGGCGGCGGTGAGGCGCCGCCCGAACTCCGGCACCTGGGCCATCACCGACAGCAGCACCGACGTGGCCCGCATCTCGCGCTCGCGGTCGCTCCTGAGCTGGGGGACGGGGAACAGCCGCGCCTCCCGCCAGTAGTCGTTCTCGGCGAGGGATTTGCGGGGCAGGTCGGGCAGGGTGACCTTCTTCTTGGCGGTGCGCGGTCCGCGGCGGCGCCTCGGCGGCGTGGCGCACGGCGGGGCGGGCGCCGGGCCGTGGCCGCTCGCCGGTGCGCACGCCTCCGGCGGCGGTGGTGGCGGTGGCGGCGGTACGGGGTGCCGCTCGGTGGACGAGGGTCCGTCGACGGTCCGGGGGGTGGGTACGGATGCGGGCACGAGGGCGGGCACGGGCGCAGACGCAGGCAAGGGCACGGACGGGGGTGCGTCTGCAGGCGAGTCCGCGCCCTCGTAGACGTTGCCTTCGCCTTCGCCTTCGCCTTCGCCTTCGCCCTCGCCCTCGTCGACGTCGATGCCGAAGTCCGTGGCCAGCCCCGCAAGCCCGGACCGGTAGCCCTGCCCCACGGCGCGGAACTTCCACTCCCCGCCGCGCCGGTAGAGCTCGCCGAAGATGAACGCGCGCTCGGTGCCCGCTCCGTCGGCGGAGAACCCGAGGAGGCTCTCGCCGGTCCGGTCGGCCAGCGTCACCCGCAGGTCGTCCAGGTCACCGAAACAGGCGCCCCCGTACCGGCTGGCGGCCACGACGATGCGCTCGACGTCCGGCGGGACGGCGGTCAGGTCGAGGCCGATGCGGTCCTCGCTGCCGTCGCCGGTGGGCGTCTTCCCTAAGAGCTGGACGCTTCCGTCCGCTGCGGCGGGGTTGTTGTAGAAGAAGAAGTTGGCGTCGTCGCGCACTTTCCCGTCGGCGCCCAGCAGCAGGACGGACACGTCGGCGTCCTCGTCGCCGGTGGCGCTGCTCCAGCTCAGACTCACGATCACGGAACCGGCGTCCTCGCTCAGCGCCGCCAGCCCGGCATTGCCGCCCTTCACCATTTCGTGCATGGATCCCCCGTGTGGTGATGTGTGATGCAGCACACACGCGTGCACACGAAGTGAACCCTAGCCCTCGGGATGGGGGTTCCGGGGCGGGATCCGACGTGATCCAACGACCGGGCGAACGGTGGAACGGTGATCCTTCAGCTCGTCACTCGCCCCCCGGCGGCCTCCGCCCCGCTGTCCAGGATGGGGCGGATGACCACGGGGTGGCCGGTGAGGCCCTCGGGGCCGGGGCAGTGGGTGATGCGGGCGGCGATTTCGGTGACCCGTTCCGGGGTTGCGCAGTCCAGGACCCAGTAGCCGGCGGGGAGCGGGGTCGTCTCGCCGTACGGGTCGTCGGTGATGACGGGGACGCCGTCGGGGCCGCTGCTCACCCAGAGGGTCTGCGCCGGTTCGGCGAGGCCGTTGGCGTCGATGAGTTCGCCGGACGCGGCCAGGTCCTCGCCGATCTTCCCCATGAAGGCGAACATCGCCCGCAGATCCTCCTCGCTCCACGCGGGGCTGTGGGCGGACGCCCTGCCGTTCATCGCGTCGTAGTCGGCCTGCGAGCCCTGCACCATGACGAGGTACCTCATGGCGCCACTGTCGGGGACTACCGGGGAGTACGCCCGGCCGGGTGAGCCGGGCGGGGGGACGGGTGGGGCCGCGCGGGGGGATGTGTGGGGGCGGCCGGCGCGGGCACATGTCGGGTTCCGGGGGCGGCGGACGACGCGAGAGGGAGGCTGCCCGGGATGAAGGCCTTGATCTGCGGCGGTGGGATCGCGGGGCTCGCCCTCGCGCGGTGCCTCGGCGACCACGGCTGGGAGGTGGTGGTCCTGGAGAAGGCCGGCGGCCTCCGCACCCAGGGCTACATGATCGACTTCTTCGGCCCCGGCTACACGGCCGCCCGCGAGATGGGCCTGCTGCCCCGGCTGCAGGAGCTCGGCTACGCGGTGGACGCCCTCCGCTACGTCGACGAGGAGGGCCGCACACGGGCCGGCCTGAGCTACGAGCGCTTCGGCAGGGCCGCCGGCGGCCACCTGATCAGCATCATGCGGCCGGACCTCGAACGGGCGCTGTACGAGAGCCTGCCCGGCAAGGTCGACGTGCGGTTCGGGACGGGGCTCACCGCGGTCACCCACCACCCGGACGGCGCGGCCGCCACGCTGACCGACGGCACGGAGGTCGCGGCGGACGTCGTCGTCGGCGCGGACGGCGTGCACTCGGCCGTCCGCGGGCTCGCCTTCGGCGACGACGAGCGCTACGTGCGCCGCCTCGGCTTCCACACCGCGGCGTTCGTCTTCGAGGACCCGGAGATCCACGCCGTCGGCCGGCGGAACTTCGTCCTCACCGACACGACCGACCGCCAGATGGGCTTCTACGGCCTGCGCGACGGCCGCGTGGCGGCCTTCGCCGTCCACCGCTCCGCCGACCCCGCCCTGCCGGACGACCCGCGGGAGACGCTGCGCCGCGAATACGGCGGCCTCGGCTGGGTCGTCCCGCGGGCGCTGCGCGCCTGCCCGCCCGGCGACGAGGTGTACTACGACCTCGTCGCCCAGGTCGAGGTGCCGTGCTGGAGCCAGGGACACGTGACCCTCGTCGGCGACGCCTGCTACGCGGTGTCCCTGCTCGCCGGCCAGGGTGCCTCGCTCGGCATGGCCGGCGCCTACCTCCTCGCCGAGCAGCTGGCCGGGGCGCCGTCGGTCGGGACGGCGCTGCGGCGGTACGAGGAGAGGTGGCGGCCGGTGGTCGAGGAGAAGCAGCGGGCGGCCCGGCGGGGCGTGCGCTGGTTCCTCCCCGGCTCGCAGACGGAACTACGGGCGCGCCGCCTGGCCCTGCGCGCCGCCCGCCTGCCGGTCGTGGACCGCTACGTGGCGACGGCGCTGGCGGGGAGGACGAGGGGGGTGCTGGGGCGTGCGCTGAGGCAGTGACGGCTTAACTGCCTGTCCCGCCGGGGGAGTTCGGGGGCTCCGCGCCGGGGGCGCTTCGGTCACCATGGGGGTATGGCGGACAGGGTGGGAACCACCGGGGCGGGCACCATGCGGTCCGGCCTCATCGACCTCTCGGGCGTAGCCCTGGACGAGTTGTGCGAGGTGGGCGGTCTGCCCGAAGCCCTCGACGCCCTGCGGAGCCGGCTGGCCGACGGCTCCTCCCCGCTGTGCCAGGGCGAGATGACCGCGCCGTGCGGGAGCGCGCCGTGGGCGCGGGGCGGGTCCCGGCCCTGACAGTTGATTAGTCGACGGTGAGTTCGCCTGGTTCGCCGGGAGGAGGGCTGCTGGCGGTGCCGGGGCTGCCGGTGGTGCCGGAAGTGTCGGAGGTGGTGTTCGCGTCGGGGCCGCCGGTCGCCCCTGTGCCTCCGGTCGCCCCTATGCTTCCGGTCGCGCTGAGAACGACATGGGCGCAGGTCAGGACGTGCAGCGCGGCTCCTTCCGGGGTGCGCGGCGCCACCAGGATGCCGGCTCCCCGTAAGTGGCCCTCGGGTGAGAGTGCCCGTACCTGCCCTCGATTCGGCCCCACAGCGATCGTCTCCCCCGGCGTCGTCCCGGTGTCGTCCCGGCGTCTGCGCGGTGCTCTTGCGACGTCACGCGCGTCACTGGCTTGCCCGCGGGTGAAGTTCCTGGCCGGGCCCTGCTCGCGTCCCCTGCTCGGGGCCTGCTTGAGCCCCTGCTCAAGCCGCTGGTCAAGCCACTGTCCAAGTCTAGGAGCGGTGGCCGGAATTCAGCAGGGTGACCGCCTCCGGCGGGACGGCGGCGATTCCCGGCCCGTCCTCGGTCACCTCGACGACGGCTTCTCCGCCGTCCTCCGTACGGAACCTGATCAACTGGGTCACCGGGCCCGGCCTCCGCCCATGGCTCTGTGGATAGCTCTGTGGGTCGACGGTCATGAATCTACCGGCAGGGAGGGCGAGTTGGCGGAGCATCGTCGGGGAATGCGGTGCCGTCTTTGTGTTCTTACGGTGCGGGCGGCGTCAGCGGCGTCGGTGGCTTCAGTGGCTTCATTCAGTGGCTTCAGCGGTGTCAGCAGTGTCAGACAAGGGCCGCGGCGGTCAGCGCGAGGGCGGAGCCGGCGAAGACCACGGTGTGGCGGACGTTCTGCAGGACCCGGGTCCAGGCGGGGAAGGCACCCTCGGCGGCCTTGAGGAAGGCGGGGACGTCGACCCGCAGCAGCTCGGGGTCGCCCTTGCGCCGGAACGCGGCCCGGACGGACTTCACGGCGCCGAGCTGGCTCTGCAGGATGGCGACGTTCGCGAGGAGCGCGATGGAGGAGAAGACCCAGGTGAGGGTGGTGCCCCAGGAGCTCCCGGCCAGGTTGAGCACGGCGGCGGCGACCATGGCCGCGGCGAAGCCGCCGGGCGCCCACCACTCGTGACCGCTCGCGTCGAAGCGCAGCTTGTTCTCCTCCAGGACGGCCGGGCGGACGCCCTGCCGCTGCAGCTCGGCGACGGCGGCGGTCTTGGCGGCGGCGCCGAAGCGGTGGCGCAGGAGCGGGATGCTGGCGAAGGCGGCGGCGACGAGGATCTGGGCGACGGCGGCGAGCGTGTTCATGAGGGCGGTTCCTTCTTCTCGGCCCGGAGGGCCGGGCGGGGCGGGCTTTCGAAGGCCCGACTTGAACTAAGTGCAAGTTCTTGATGTCGAGGACTCTAGCCCCGGACTTGAACACTGTGCAAGTCCTCACCTGAACTTTGTGCAAGTCGGCTCGCGGGACCTATCGTGAGGGCATGCCACGCGAGACACTGACCCGGGAACAGATCGTCACGACCGCCGTCGAGCTGCTCGACGCGGACGGGCTGGAGGGGCTCAACATGCGCAGCCTCGGCCAGCGCCTGGGCTCGGCGGCCACCGCCGTCTACTGGCACGTCAAGAACAAGGACAACCTCGTCACGCTCGCCGGCGACCAGGTCTGGGGCGAGATCCGGCTGCCGGACCTCGACGCGGTCGACTGGCGCACCGCGGCCACCGCCATGGCCGGCGACCTGTACGCGATGTTCGTCCGCCACCCCTGGCTCGTACAGGCCTTCGCGACCCACCTCTTCCACGGCGCCGGCAAGGCGCGCCACGACGACCACAACCTCGCCGTGTACGAGAAGGCGGGGTTCGTGGGCCTGCAGGCCGACCTGGCCGCCGCCGCCGTCTTCACCTATGTCCTCGGCAACGCCTCCGGTGCGGCCGCTTCGGCGTCGCTGACCCGGCGGATCGAGCGCGACGGCGGCGATGCGGAGGAGGTGTTCGCCGCCACGATGAAGGAGGCCGCCGAGACCGCTTCCCGGTTCCCGCGCCTGCGCACCCGCATCGAGTCCGCCGAGTACGCCGAAGCTCCGGACGACACCTTCGACTTCGGCCTCCGGTCCCTCCTGGACGGCCTGGAGGTCCGGCTGCGCGGCCCGGGGGGCTCGAAGGGTTCGTCTGCCACGGTGTGACGGGCGCAAAAAACTTACCCCCGTAGCAAAAATACTCTTGATCAACTGGGTCGCCCGTGCGTAAGGTTACGTCCGTCGTAAATTTCAGTGGGGCCGGGGGAGGCTGCATTGCGCAAGCCGCTCATGCCGCCTCCCCTCCCCCCCGCACCTGCCAGGAGCTGCCCTGAACGTCACCACCTCCACCCTGTCCCTCACCGTCGCCGACGTGGACGCCTCGCGTGAGTTCTTCTGCACCCACCTCGGCTACGAGGTCGCGATGGCCGCCGACGGCTTCGCGTCCTTGACCCGCGGTGACGCCGCCGCCGACCTCGTCCTGCTGCGCCGCGGCACCGAGGTGCTCCCGCCCGAGCAGCGCGACCAGCAGGCCACCGGCCTGATCTTCGCGCTCACCGTCACCGGCATCGCGGCCGAGGAGGAGCGCCTGCGCGGGGCCGGTGCCCCCATCACCATGCCGCTGCGCGAAGAGCCCTGGGGCGAGCGGCTGTTCCAGCTGACGGATCCGAACGGAATCGTCGTCCAGCTCGTCGAATGGGCCACCCCCGACGAGCCCGCGCAGGCCGACGAACCCGGGCAGACCGACGAGCCCGCGCAGGCCGACCAGCCCGCGCAGACCGGCGAACCCGGGCAGCCCGGCGAACCCGCCATGCACGTGATCGCCCCCACCGCCGGGAACGTCACCGACTCCCCGAACGCCCGTATGACCGGCCTGGCCGCCCCCAGCCGGGGCAGCACCGAGCTCAGCACCTGGACCGTCGCGATGGAGGCCGGCCGGACGGGCCCCGAGCACTCCGTCAGCCGTGAACAGGTCTGGACGGTGACCTCCGGCGTCCTCGAAGTCACCTGCGACGGCCGCACCGAGAAGATCGCGGCCGGTCAGACCCTCGTCCTGCCGCCGGACGCGCTCCGCCGGGTCCACGCGCCGCAGGCAGCCGAGGCCCACGTCGCCATGCGCTCGGACGGCGTGGCTTCCGTGCCCGGCGCCGACGGCACCCGGACCCTGCCCTGGGCGCAGTAGCGGTCCTGTAGCAGCCCTTCCCCACTCGCCGCCCGCCTTCCCCCTCGCAGCCGACTCTCCCGTGACGGAGGCAGCTTGTCCGTGCGCATCACCGCCCTGACCGACCCCGACGAGGACTCCGCAGGCCGCCGCCTGGCCTGGCTGGCCGCCGACCCCGACGGCAACCCTGCCGGATACGCCTTCCTGCGTCTGTTCACCAAGGAGGGCCAGAGCCACCTCGCCGAACTGAACATCCAGGTCCACCCGGCCGAACGGCGCCGTCACGTGGGCTCCCTGCTGCTCGACGCGGCCGTGGCCGCCGCCCGCCACGAGGGCCGGCGCAACGTCATCGCCCAGGCCGAGGCCCGCTCCGCCGGCGCCTCCTTCCTGACGGCAAGGGACTTCCGCCCGGCCCTGACCCTGACCTACGCCCGGCTGGCACTGGCCGATGCGGACCTCCCCGTGCTCACCGCGATCGCCGACGAGCCCCACGCCGGGTACCGGCTGACGGAGTGGGAGGGAACGGTGCCCGACGAACTCGCCGACACCTTCGTGGCATCGCGCCGGGCCATGGACGACATGCCGATGGGAGCCGTCGACTACGGCACGGTCGTCTGGGACCTCGACCGGGTACGGGCAGCGGCCTCCGCCGTCGCCGCGCGCGGAGACCTCCTGCACACCGTCGCGGCCGTCGATTGCTCGGACGGCTCCATCGCCGGCTTCACCGAGCTCGTGATCCCCGGCGGCGCGACCGGCGACGGTCAGCACTACGGCACGGCGGTGCTCCCCGAGCACCGCGGCCGCGGTCTCGCCCGCTGGATGAAGGCCGCCGCCATCGTCCGGGCCCGCGCCCACCACCCCCGGCTCGGCGGCCTGCTGACCGACACCGCCGACAACAACCCGCACATGAGGCACGTCAACGACGCTCTCGGCTACCTGCCGACGCACACGGCTCACGAGTACCAGCTCGACCTGTAGCCCCTCACTGAGACGGCGCAGCGGCGCAGCGGCGTAACGGCGTAACGGCGCAATGACAAGGGCCCCGACCGGCATTCGGTCGGGGTCCTCATCGGCCCTGCGGGCGGCCGGCGGTGCGGCCTGCGCGCCGGGCGCTCAGTGCTCAGCCCGTCGGCTCGCCGGCCGGCCCGCCCAGCCCGGTCTGTCCGCCGCGGAACACCTCCTTGACGAGCCTCTGCGTCGCCTTCTGGAACGGCTCGGCCAGGGACATCGCGGCGTCGTCCACGTAGTTCAGCGAGGCGGTCAGGGTCGTGCTGCCGTCGGGCGTGCTGTACATCAGCGCCGCGTGGCCCGCGATGCCGCCGTTGTGGGTGATGACCGTGCCACCGCCGTCCGTGTCCTGCACGAACAGCCCCAGGCCGTAGCCGGACTTGGGATGCGGCGTGCACATCTCGGCCAGCAGCGGGGCCGGCAGGAGCTTGCCGCCCAGGAGCGCGGAGGTGAACGTGTGGAGGTCCTGGGTGGTCGAGATCATGTCACCGCCGCTGGATATCCAGGAGGGGTTCTGGCGGGTGACGTCGACGGTCTTCTCCCGGCCGGCGTCCTCGTACCGGTAGTAGGCGTGGGCGTGCGGCTCGGGGATCTCCTCCTGGGTCTCCGGCGCCAGGGTGCCCGACAGCCCGAGAGGCCCCAGGACCAGCCGCTGCATCTCCTCGGCGAGCGAACGGCCGGTGGCCTTCTCGATCAGCAGCCTGGCCAGCACGTAGTTGGTGTTGGAGTAGCTCCAGCCCGTCCCCGGCTCGAACCGCGCGGGCTTGGACGACGCCAGCCGTACGAGCTCCTCCGGCCGGTACGTCTTGAACCGGTTGTCCACCCACTCCCGGCCCTGCCAGGGGATCCCGGGCACGACCGTCCCGTCGTCGTAGTGCTCGCCGGTGAAGTTGAACACCCCGCTGGTGTGCTGCAGCAGCATGCGTACAGTGATCCGCTGGTCCAGTCCGAACTCCGGCAGGCAGTCGGCCACCGGGTCGTCCAGCCCGATCCTGCCCTCGGCCACCAGCTGCAGTACCAGGGCCGCCGTGAAGGTCTTGGTGTTGCTGCCGATACGGATCCGCCCGTCGGCCGGCGGCGCGGCGCTCTCACCCAGCTTGCCCACCCCGGCGCTGCCGACCCACTGGCCCCGGTCGTCGTGCACGCGCAGGTGCACCCCGGTGAAACCGGAATCGACGATCTCCTCGATGGCCTTCTGCAGCTCCGGGCGATCCTGCCCGGCCTCCTGCCCGGTCTCGTGCCCGGTCTCGTGTCCGGCCTCCGGCACGGCCTCGCCGCTCGTGGTGGCCACCCCGGCGGCGTCGCGGGCTTCGGTGGTCTTGTGGGTCGTGTTCGTCATGATGCGGCTCCTCGGGGGCTGCGGCTCAAAGACTGCGGGTCAGAGGACGATCAGGGCAGAGGGTGCGGGGTCGGAGGTCGCGGGGTCGGGGGCTGTGGGGTTCAGAGGCTGC
>NZ_JBAMDC010000141.1:0-15326 GCF_036961605.1 Streptomyces sp. KLMMK | reverse complement strand
GGTCCGTCGCCGACGCGGCGGCCTCGCGCAGCTCCGCTGCGGCCGAACGGTGCGTCGCGTCGAGGCCGGGTGCGACCTGCAGGGCCCCGGCGCGCAGGGCGATCAGGCTCAGTTCGTGGCCGAGGGAGTCGTGCATGTCCTGGGCGATGCGGGTGCGTTCACGCAGCCGGGCCCGGTCCGCGACGATCTCCTGCTCGCGCTCCAGCTGCGCCGCCCGGCTCCAGCCCGCGGCGACGAGCTCGCGGGCCTGGCGCCGGTACCGGCCGGCCAGCCAGGGGAAGACCGCGCCGAAGAGCAACGTGCCGGTCAGAACCAGCCATTCGACGACGGGGTCGACGTCGCGGGCGAGGACGAGCAGCGTGCCGGCGGCCGCGACGGCCGGGAAGGCGTACAGCGCGGGGCGGGCGGCGGCCGAGCGGCGGCCCAGCAGGTAGGCGAGGACGGAGAGCGCGGGCCCGTAGGAGAGCGTGAAGAGGGAGGGGGACGCGGCGAGTCCGAGTGCGGCGGCGAGGGTCAGGGCGAGCACCGGGCGGGCCCGGGAGGCGGCCACGGCCACGGCGAGGACGGCCGCGCCGCCCGCGCTCTGCCACCAGGGCCGGGGTGCGTTCACGCCGGTCAGGTCCGCGAGCGCGCCGGGCAGGGCGAGCACCGCCCACAGCAGGGCGTCGGGCAGGGCCCTGGACGAGGCGGTGATGGTGCGGCGGCTCACCGGTCCGACGGTACAAGCCGGCCCGTCCGCGCACCCCTGACGAAAGTCAGACGAAAGTCAGGGGAACGGGGCCCGGCGCGTTTCTCCGTCGTGCACGGCCGTGCCAGGATCGGAAGCGCCATGACTGTCACAGACCGCACCACCACCCGTTCCGAGTCCTTCTCCGAGCCCCTTCCCGGGGAGCTCCACGGCCCGGTCATCGACTGGTTCGCCGCGAACGCCCGCGATCTGCCCTGGCGCCGCCCCGAAGCCGGCGCCTGGGGCGTGATGGTCAGCGAGTTCATGCTGCAGCAGACGCCGGTCAGCCGGGTGCTGCCCGTCTACGAGCAGTGGCTCGCGCGCTGGCCGCGCCCGGCGGACCTGGCGGCGGAGCCGCCCGGGGAGGCGGTGCGCGCCTGGGGCCGGCTGGGCTATCCGCGGCGGGCGCTGCGGCTGCACGCCGCCGCGGCGGCGATCACGGAGCTGCACGGCGGCGACGTGCCGCGCGACCACGCCAGGCTGCTGGCCCTGCCGGGCGTCGGCGAGTACACGGCGGCCGCGGTGGCCTCCTTCGCCTACGGGCAGCGGCACGCGGTCCTCGACACCAACGTGCGCAGGGTGTTCGCGCGCGCCGTGAGCGGCGCGCAGTACCCGCCGAACGCCACCACCGCGGCCGAGCGCAAACTGGCCCGGGCGCTGCTGCCGGAGAGCGAGCCGGTGGCCGCCCGCTGGGCCGCCGCGACCATGGAGCTCGGTGCTCTGGTGTGCACGGCGCGCACGCCGGTCTGCGGGCGCTGCCCGATCGCCGACCGGTGCGCCTGGCGCGCCGCGGGATCCCCCGCGCACGACGGCCCGCCGCGCCGCGGCCAGACGTACGCGGGGACGGACCGGCAGGTGCGCGGCAAGCTCCTCGCGGTGCTGCGCGAGGCGCTGGACCCCGTACCGCAGGTGGCGCTGGACGCAGTGTGGGACGAGCCGGTGCAGCGGGCCCGGGCGCTGGACGGGCTGGTGGCGGACGGCCTGGTGGAGCCGCTGGCCGACGGCCGGTACCGGCTGCCCCTGACGTAGCCGGAGAGGGGGCTCCCGAACGGGACAGAGCCCCCTTTTCACGCCCTACCGCCCCTGCTCCCGCACCGCTGTTACACAACCTATGGACAGCTGTGCACCTGCCGCAGTGCTGCCGCACATCACGTCGCAACAGCTCCTCCGTAGCGTCCTACCCGTGCTGGGAGACCACCAGCGTGACGCGGGGAATGCAAGCGGAATGGAGGCTGCGAGATGGCCAGCAGCGGCAAGGTTCTGGACTTCGAGGAGTACGTGCGCAACCGTCAGGACGCCCTCCTGCGCAGCGCCCGCCGTCTCGTGCCCGACCCCATCGACGCCCAGGACCTCCTCCAGACCGCCCTGGTCCGCACCTACGGCCGCTGGGAAGGCATAGCGGACAAGTCGCTGGCCGACGCCTACCTCCGCCGTGTCATGATCAACACTCGTACGGAGTGGTGGCGCGCCCGCAAGCTCGACGAGGTGCCCACCGAGCAGCTCCCCGACGCGCGCGTCGAGGACAGCACGGAGCAGCACGCCGACCGCGCCCTGCTGATGGACATCCTCGGGGTCCTGGCGCCCAAGCAGCGCAGCGTCGTCGTGCTGCGACACTGGGAGCAGATGAGCACCGAGGAGACCGCGGAGGCGCTCGGCATGTCGACCGGCACGGTCAAGAGCACGCTGCACCGGGCCCTGGCCCGGCTGCGCCAGGAGCTGGAGAGCCGCGACCTGGACTTCCACGCCCTCGAGCGCAACGAGCGGGGGCAGGAACGGTGCGCGGCCTGAAAAAGGCGGCTCCCCCCAGGCCGGTACTGATCACCGGCGGCACGGTCACAGCCCTGGCCGCGGCCGCCGGTCTTCTGCTTGCCGGGTGCGATGCGGGCAGCGAGGGCGTCCGCAAGGAAGGCACCGCACAGACGCAGTCCGCGGCGAAGCCGACCCGCATGCCCTCGGCCTCGGCGACGGCGGACCGGCCGCACGAGAAGATCGACGCCGTAAAGCTGATCAAAAACGATCCGAAGATCGGCAGCCAGGTCAAGAAGGACCTGAAGCCGTGCGTGAAGAACCAGTACCCGCTGGACGTGATCTACGGGAAGCTGACCGACGGCAGCCGTGACGACATCATCGTCAACATCCTCACGTGCGGCGATTCCGTGGGCGTGGGCTCGTATGTGTACCGTGCGAAGAGCGACGGCTCCTACGAGAACGTGTTCATGATCGAGCAGGCGCCCGTCTACTCCGAGATCGACCGCCGCGACCTCCGCGTCACCAAGCAGGTCTACGGCCCCGGTGACGCGGTCTGCTGCGCCTCGGGCGAAGATGTCATGACGTACCACTGGTCGGGTACGGAGTTCCGGGAGACCGGTCGCACGCACACCGACTACAGCAAGGTCGGCAACACCGACAAGGGCGATCTCCCCAGCGTGGGGACGGAGGGCTGAGGACAGCGTGGCCGATACGCATGTGCTCTTCGTGGAGGACGACGACGTCATCCGTGAGGCGACCCAGCTGGCACTGGAGCGCGACGGCTTCGAGGTGACCGCGGTGCCGGACGGGCTGCTGGGGCTGGAGAAGTTCCGCGCCCGCAAGCCCGACATCGCGCTGCTCGACGTCATGGTCCCCGGCCTGGACGGGGTCAGCCTCTGCCGCCGGATCCGTGACGAGTCGACCGTTCCCGTGATCATGCTGTCGGCGCGCGCGGACTCCATCGACGTCGTCCTGGGCCTGGAGGCCGGCGCCGACGACTACGTCACCAAGCCGTTCGACGGCGCCGTGCTCGTCGCCCGCATACGGGCCGTGCTGCGCCGTTTCGGGCACGCCAGCGGGCCGAACGGCGCCGCCGGGGCCGACACCCCCGAGGAGCTGGAGTGCGGCGTGCTGCGCTTCGGCGACCTGGAGGTCGACACGGACGGCATGGAGGTCCGCAAGGGCGGCGTGCCCGTCGCGCTGACCCCGACCGAGATGCGGCTGCTGCTGGAGTTCTCCGCCGCGCCCGGCACGGTGCTCTCCCGCGACCGGCTGCTGGAGCGGGTGTGGGACTACGGCTGGGGCGGCGACACCCGGGTCGTCGACGTCCATGTGCAACGGCTGCGCGGCAAGATCGGCCAGGACCGGATCGAGACGGTCCGCGGCTTCGGCTACAAGCTCAGAGGGTGACGAGGGTGACCACCCCATGGTGATCCGCCCGGCAGGGACCGGATCGTGGTGAGGCTCGCCCTCCGCTCCGGTCTGCGCTGGAAGGTCAGCCTCGCCATCGCGGGCGTCAGCGCGCTGGTCGCGGTGGCGCTCAGCCTCGTCGTGCACAACGCCGCCCGCCTGTCGATGCTCGACAACAGCCGCGACGTCATGGACGAGCGCGTCCAGATCGCCCAGCGGTACTACGAGAACACCGGCCGGCTGATGCTGCACGCCAAGCTCGACGACCCCACGCTGCCCAAGCCGCTGCGCGACGCCGCCGCCATCGGTCAGCGCGCCACGTTCCTGCAGGACTCCGGCGGCAAGGGGTCGCCCGAGGTCTGGGCCTCGGTGCCGGTCCGCAATGGCAAGATCCTCTCGATCCACACCCGGTTCAAGGACCGGTTCTCCATCATCGACGCGCTCGACAAGGCGCTGATCATCGGCTCGGTCTCCGTCGTCCTCGGCGGCTGCGCGCTCGGCATCCTCATCGGCGACCAGCTCTCCCGCCGGCTGCGCAAGGCCGCGACGGCCGCCCGCAAGCTCGCCGACGGCGACTCCGAGGTGCGCGTGCGCGAGGCCATCGGCGGCCGCGTCCGCGACGAGACCGACGACCTGGCCCGCGCCGTCGACGGCATGGCCGAGGCCCTCCAGCGCCGCCTCGAGGCCGAGCGGCGCGTCACCGCCGACATCGCCCACGAGCTGCGCACCCCCGTCACCGGCCTGCTCACCGCCGCCGAGCTGCTGCCGCCGGGCCGGCCCACCGAACTCGTCCGCGACCGCGCCCAGGCCATGCGCACGCTCGTCGAGGACGTGCTGGAGGTCGCCCGGCTGGACGGCTTCGCCGAGCGCGCCGAGATGCAGGAGATCCTGCTGGGCGAGTTCGTCGAGCGCCGGGTCCGCGCGTTCGAGCCCGAGGCCCGCGTACGGGTCGCCCGGGACGCCTACGTCTCCACCGACCCGCGCCGCCTGGAGCGCATCATCGGCAACCTCCTGGCCAATGCCGCCAAGCACGGCAAGGCCCCGTTCGACGTCACCGTCGAGGGGCGCGTCCTGCGCGTGCGCGACCACGGGCCCGGCTTCCCCGAGGAGCTGCTCCAGGACGGGCCGAGCCGGTTCCGCACCGGCAGCAAGGACCGCGCGGGCAAGGGCCACGGCCTGGGCCTGACCATCGCCGCCGGACAGGCCCGGGTGCTGGGCGCCCGCCTGTCCTTCCGCAACGCCGACCCGGAGGTCGAGGGCGGCACGGGGGCCATCGCGGTGCTGTGGCTGCCGGAGTCGGCGCCGACGAGCACGGGGACGTTCCCGATCATCCAGGTGCCGGACTAGCGCGCCGGGCGTTCCCAGTGCGCCCGACGTTCCCGGCGCGCCCGCCGGGCAGCCTCGCGGGCATCGCAGGCGTCACATCGGGTCGACGCACTCGCCCCAGGCCTTGTCGAGGTCCAGCTGCTGGTTGCGCTGCGTCAGCGAGAACCAGTTGCCGGAGTCGTCGCGCAGGATCGCCTCCGTGCCGTACGGCCGCTCCCGGGGCTCCTGCAGGAAATCCACGCCCTTGGCCTTGAGCGTCTCGTAGTCGCGGTGGATGTCGTCGGTGCTCAGCACCCCCGCGCCCAGCACGCCCTTGGCCACCAGCTTCTTCATGGCCTCCGCCGACTCCGGGTCGAGCCCGGGCGGGCCGGGGACCATCAGCGTCAGCTCGACATCCGGCTGGTCCTCGGCACCCACCGTGAGCCAGCGCATTCCCTGCTCGCCGCCCATGGTCATATCGGTGCGGACCTCAAGGCCGAGCTTCTCCGTGTAGAAATCCTTCGCCCGGTCCTGGTCGAGGACCCAGACGGTGGTGATGGCAATTCCCTTGATCATGACGCGCTCCGATCACCGGCTTTTGCGCTGCATTACCACCGTAAAAGCAGGAGCCGGTGCACCGCGTGTCGCGGTGCACCGGCTCCGGGTGGATCCGATGGTTCGGACGGATCAGAGGGACCCGCCGTGGGCCTTCAGGAAGGCGACCGGCTCGACCGCGCTGCCGTAGTTCGGGGTGGTGCGGATCTCGAAGTGCAGGTGGGGGCCGGACGAATTGCCGGTGGAGCCCGACAGGCCGATGACCTGGCCGGTGCTGACGCTCTGGCCGACCGAGACCTTCACCTGCGAGAGGTGGGCGTACTGGGAGTACGTGTTGTCGTCGTGCTTGATCACGATGGCGTTGCCGTACGCGGGGCCGTCGCCGCCGCCGTTCGGGCCGGCCTTGACGACGGTGCCGCCGTGGACGGACATGACGGGCGTGCCGCTGCCGACGACCAGGTCCTGACCGCTGTGCTTGGCGGCCCACATCTTGCCGGCCTTGCCGAACGGCTGGCCGACCTGGTACTCGGCCAGGGGCGCGACCCAGGCGTCGGCGCGCTTGCGGGAGGCCTCGGCCTCCTTGCGGGCGTCCTCGGCGCGCTTGGCCGCGTCCCGCTTGGCCTGCTCGGCGTTCTGCTTCTCCTTCTCCGCCACCTTCAGCTGCGTCTCGGCCTGCTTGTGCAGCGAGTCGTCCAGCATCGCGAGGGACGCGAACGCCGGGTACTCGCTCACCGAGGCAGTGGTGTCGGCTGCGAGCGCGACCCCGGAACCCAGCGCGACCGAGGCTCCCAGGCCGGCTGCCACGATGGCGACGCGGGTACGGAGAACGGTCTTGCTCGGGTTACGGAAAGCGGTGCGCTTCGACATACGGATAAACCTCCAGGCATAAACAGGTCCCGGCTGCGGACCGGGATCGCCATACCTTGGTAACCCGCTTTCGCCGGGCTGCCAAGGACGGCCCCTACTAACGAATGCCGTAGCGACGGGGAGGTAATTCATACCGCCCTGAGCAGGGATTCCCTTTGTTTTTCCGGGGAAATGAGGGCGGGCTCCACTGCTAATTTCCTTAGTACGTGACCCACGCCCTATGGCGGGTGTCACCGCCGAAGGACATTCGGCCTCCCCGGTTCCGGGACCAAAGACCCGGCCGCGGCGGTACGCTCCCCGTCAGCGGTCGCGCACGCAGCGCAGCGGCCGCCGGGGCCGGGGGTGGAGCAGCGATGAGCAGCGGGTTCGAGGAAGTAGAGCTGGCGGATGCCGTCCAGGCGGTGCGGGAGGGGCTGACCTCGGCGGCGGCCCGGGGCGCGGGCCAGGACCTGGCCTTCGACGTGGGCGAGATCGCCATGGAGTTCACCGTGGAGATCCGCAAGGACGCCAAGGGCTCGGGCGGGGTGAAGGCCTGGGTGGTCAGCGCGGACGCGGAGGCGTCGCGCGGCTCGACCCGTACGCACAAGGTCTCCTTCACCCTGACGCCGAAGGACACGCGCACGGGCGGCAGCTGGCGCGTGGGCAACGAGCGGCCGGGCGGGGTGTCGCGGTTCGGGTCCTCCGGACAGTAGCGGTGGACCGGGAGAGAGCGCCGGTCCCGTCCGTGGAGGACCGGCTGGTGGCGGTGCTGGGCGGGCGGCAGGGCAGTGGAGTGCTGCTGACGCCGGAGCTGATCCTGACCAGCGCACATTTATTCGAGGCGGATGATGCGGTCGAGGCCGCCGCACCCGACGGCGACGGGCCCGTCCCCTGCGACATCGCCTGGTCGGGCGACCCGGACACGTGCGACGTGGCGCTCCTCGTGGCCCGCCGGCCCGTGCTGCCCCTCCCCCTCGCGCCACCTCTGCGGTGGGGCAAGTGCGCCGGCTGGCAGCCCATGCCGCGCTGCCAGGTCCTGGGCTTCCCGCAGGTCCAGCGGTACGGGCCCGGCGAGCTGGAAGCCGCGCAGATCCCCGGCACGCTGATGCCCTTGTCCGGCCGTATGCGCGGCCGCTACGTCCTGCACGCCGACCACCATCCCCCGGCGCCCGCCCCGGACGGCTCGCCCTGGGCGGGCCTGTCGGGCGGGCCGGTGTTCGCGGGGCCCCTGCTGATCGGCATCGCGAGCGGGGATCCGCTGGGCTGGCAGCACTCGTCCATCGAGTCGGTGCCCCTAGCCGCCGTGATCGACGACCCCGGCTTCCGGAAGGCCCTGCTGGAGCACTGGCCCGACCCGCCGGAGTTCGAGGAGATCTCCTCCGCCTATCCCGAGGACCTGGCCTACGAGCCCGCGTACGCGAAGGCGGTCAAGGCCGCGTACAGCCGGCTGGAGATCTTCGGTCTGGACGAGCTGAGCTCGGGCGACTGGGACCTGGACACGGCCTACCTGAGTCTGGAGGCCCAGTCCTCGCCCGCAGGGCGGCCGGGCCCTCCAGAGCCCCCGGGGCGGATCGAGGACCTCCTCGGCTCGCGGCCGCGGACGGTCCTGCGCGGCGAGGCGGGCGCGGGCAAGACGACCCTCGTGTGGTGGCTGGCCTCCCACGCCGTGTGCCGCACCCTGCCCGCGCAGCTGGCCGAGCTCGACGGGCTGATCCCCTTCGTGGTCCCCATGCGGAGCCTCACCGCCCGGGGCATCACCTCCCCCACCCCGTCCCAGCTCCCCAAGATCGCCCGCCTGCCGGTCGACATACCGCCCGACGGCTGGGCGGGACGCGTCCTGGACGCGGGCCGCGGGCTGCTCCTGGTGGACGGGATGGACGAGATCCCGCAGGCGGACCGCGAGCTGGCCCGCAAGTGGCTCGCCGGGCTCCTGCGGATGTATCCGCGGACCCGCTGCCTGGTCACCGTGCGCCCGCTGGCCGTCGGCAGCGACTGGCTGGAACAGGAAGGGTTCGAGGAGCTACGGCTCCTTCCCCTGGGCGACGAGGACATCCACTCGTTCACCAGGGCCTGGCACAAGGCCGCCCGGCTGGAATGCGACAGATACGCGGACGAGTACTGGGCGAAACGCCAGCGCAAACGGCTCGACGCCCTCGAACAAGAGCTCGACCGGGAATTCCGGCGCAACGACGTACTCCGCGATCTGGCGCGGACACCGCTGCTGTGCGCCGTCATCTGCGCCCTGCACCGGCAGCGCAACGGATTCCTCCCGGAGACCCGCTGGGACCTCTACAGCGCCGCGCTGAACCTGATGCTGGCGAACCGCGATATCCACCGCCGCATTCATCAGCCGGAAGGCATTGAACTCACGGCGGACGAGGGCCGTCAGCTGTTGCAGCGCATCGCGGTCTGGCTGGTCCGGAACGGCCGCGCCGAGCTCACGCGCGGGCAGGCCGTCCGCCAGCTCGAATCGGCGCTCCGGGGCTTGCGCCGCGTACGGGCACAGGGCACTCCGCAGGGCGTGCTGACGTATCTGCTCAATCGCAGCGGACTGCTCCAGGAGCAGTCGCCCGACGCGATCCAGTTCATCCACCGCACCTTCCAGGACTATCTGGCGGCGAAGGAGCTCCAGGAGAGCGACTGCCTGGACGAATTACTGCTCCACGCGGCCGAGGAACAGTGGCAGGACGTTCTCCGGCTGGCCGTCGGCCACTGCAGCCGCAGCGAGGAGCACCGGCTGATCGCGGGCCTGACGGCGAGAGCGGCCGAGGCCTTGGACCGGGAGACGGAGTGGCCCCTGCGCGCTCTGGCAGCCCATTGCGCGCTCAATGCCCGGTACATCGAGGACGACCAGTACGAGCAGGTGTGGAAAGCCCTGAGAAGGCTTCTGCCGGCCCGCGACCAGTGGGAGCTGCAGGCCCTCGGCCGGGACGTCATGGCGGCCCTTCACTGAAAACGCGGGTCGGCCCCGGAACCATAAGGTTCCGGGGCCGACCCGCTGTCGCGGAATGAGCGGAGCGCCGAGGCGCGCTTCAGGAGCGCTTACGCGTCCTTGGACAGGTTGGGACCCGCCCCGCCCGCAGCCGACTCGATCGGCGGGGTGTCCGGCAGGGCCGACTTCTCCTCGCCGCGGAAGGTGAACTTCTTCTCCTCACCCTCGCCCTCGGTGCCGACGACCACGATGTGGCCGGGGCGCAGCTCGCCGAAGAGGATCTTCTCCGAGAGGATGTCCTCGATCTCGCGCTGGATCGTGCGGCGCAGCGGGCGGGCGCCCAGGATCGGGTCGTAGCCCTTCTTCGCCAGGAGCGACTTGGCCTCGGAGCTGAGCTCGATGCCCATGTCGCGGTCCTTGAGCCGCTCGTCCACCTTGGCGACCATGAGGTCGACGATCTGGATGATGTCTTCCTCGGTGAGCTGGTGGAAGACCACCGTGTCGTCGACACGGTTGAGGAACTCGGGCCGGAAGTGCTGCTTGAGCTCCTCGTTGACCTTGGCCTTCATGCGCTCGTAGCCGGTCTTGACGTCGCCCTGGGCGGCGAAGCCCAGGTTGAAGCCCTTGGAGATGTCCCGGGTGCCGAGGTTCGTCGTCATGATGATGACGGTGTTCTTGAAGTCCACGACCCGGCCCTGGGAGTCGGTCAGGCGACCGTCCTCCAGGATCTGCAGGAGCGAGTTGAAGATGTCCGGGTGGGCCTTCTCGACCTCGTCGAACAGGACCACCGAGAACGGCTTCCGGCGGACCTTCTCCGTCAGCTGGCCGCCCTCTTCGTAGCCCACGTAGCCGGGGGGCGAGCCGAAGAGGCGCGAGACGGTGTGCTTCTCGCTGAACTCCGACATGTCGAGGGAGATCAGGGCGTCCTCGTCGCCGAAGAGGAACTCGGCGAGGGTCTTGGACAGCTCGGTCTTACCGACACCCGAGGGGCCGGCGAAGATGAACGATCCGCCCGGGCGCTTGGGGTCCTTGAGGCCCGCACGGGTGCGCCGGATGGCCTGGGAGAGCGCCTTGATGGCGTCCTTCTGGCCGATGACGCGCTTGTGCAGCTCGTCCTCCATGCGCAGCAGGCGGGAGGACTCCTCCTCCGTCAGCTTGAAGACCGGGATGCCGGTGGCCGTGGCGAGGACCTCGGCGATCAGCTCGCCGTCGACCTCGGCGACGACGTCCATGTCGCCGGCCTTCCACTCCTTCTCCCGCTTGGTCTTCGCGGCGAGGAGCTGCTTCTCCTTGTCGCGCAGGGAGGCGGCCTTCTCGAAGTCCTGCGAGTCGATCGCGGACTCCTTCTCCCGGCGCACGTCGGCGATCTTCTCGTCGAACTCGCGGAGGTCCGGCGGCGCGGTCATCCGGCGGATGCGCATCCGGGAACCGGCCTCGTCGATCAGGTCGATCGCCTTGTCCGGCAGGAAGCGGTCGGAGATGTAGCGGTCGGCGAGCGTGGCGGCCTGGACCAGCGCCTCGTCCGTGATGGAGACGCGGTGGTGGGCCTCGTAGCGGTCGCGCAGACCCTTGAGGATCTCGATGGTGTGCGGCAGCGAGGGCTCGGCGACCTGGATGGGCTGGAAGCGGCGCTCGAGGGCGGCGTCCTTCTCCAGGTGCTTGCGGTACTCGTCGAGCGTGGTGGCACCGATGGTCTGCAGCTCGCCGCGGGCCAGCATCGGCTTGAGGATGCTGGCGGCGTCGATCGCGCCCTCGGCGGCGCCCGCACCCACCAGGGTGTGGAGCTCGTCGATGAACAGGATGATGTCGCCGCGGGTGCGGATCTCCTTGAGGACCTTCTTCAGGCGCTCCTCGAAGTCACCGCGGTAGCGGGAGCCGGCGACCAGGGCGCCGAGGTCGAGGGTGTAGAGGTGCTTGTCCTTGAGGGTCTCGGGCACCTCGCCCTTGACGATGGCCTGGGCCAGGCCCTCGACGACGGCGGTCTTGCCGACGCCGGGCTCGCCGATGAGGACCGGGTTGTTCTTCGTACGGCGGGACAGCACCTGCATGACCCGCTCGATCTCCTTCTCGCGCCCGATGACCGGGTCGAGCTTGGATTCGCGGGCGGCCTGCGTCAGGTTGCGGCCGAACTGGTCCAGGACGAGCGAGGTCGAGGGGGTGCCCTCGGCCGGGCCGCCGGCCGTGGCGGCTTCCTTGCCCTGGTAGCCGGAGAGCAGCTGGATGACCTGCTGCCGGACTCGGTTGAGATCGGCACCCAGCTTCACGAGGACCTGGGCGGCGACGCCCTCGCCCTCGCGGATCAGGCCGAGCAGGATGTGCTCGGTGCCGATGTAGTTGTGGCCGAGCTGAAGGGCCTCGCGGAGCGAGAGCTCCAGGACCTTCTTCGCACGGGGGGTGAAGGGGATGTGCCCGGACGGGGCCTGCTGGCCCTGGCCGATGATCTCCTCCACCTGCTGGCGGACCGCCTCGAGCGAAATCCCGAGGCTCTCCAGGGCCTTAGCGGCGACACCCTCACCCTCGTGGATCAGGCCCAGGAGGATGTGCTCGGTGCCGATGTAGTTGTGGTTGAGCATCCGGGCTTCTTCCTGAGCCAGGACGACAACCCGCCGCGCACGGTCGGTGAACCTCTCGAACATCGTTAATCGCTCCTCAGAGCGGTCAGGCAAGTAGGGGTCGGTCCCCTCCCTGTCCTTCCGCATGCTAGTCCCGCGGGACGGGACAGCTCATTCCAACTGCCGACATCCGTCCGGATCACCCCGCGTCGGCGGGGAAACCTGCTGCCGAACAGCCGACATCTCCTCCAACCCGATGGTGGGAGACGATGTTCCCGCAGGCCAGGCATATACGCCCGCCGCCACTACGCCGACGGCGAACGCGAGCCCGGCCCGACACGCCCGCCCATCGCCCGCCGCCATCCTCGATGACGCGCTCCGCGCGGTGTCGCACCGCCTCTTCCCATGGGGAACCTCTTACCCGCAAGGATCGACAGTCCATGCGGCGCGGGCACCGTCCATCCGCTACGGGCGAACACCCTCACGCCGCCCGGAGCGCCTGTGCGCCCCCCACTCCTTATACGGAGTGTGCCCAACTACCCACCCAGAGTAACCTCTTGGTGGTTTCACAGTTGCACCGCACATGACCGTTGCCCTCCCGCGCCCCGGCGGTCCCGCAGATCAATGGTGCCAGGCGCGTCGGTGGTACGAGCACGAGCTGGGCTGGCCGACCTCCGGCGCGGCGCCCCTGGAGCTGCTGACCGGCCTCCGCTTCGACGTCCTGGACCTTCCCCTGGACGCCGGCTCCGCCGTGCTCAGCCGCCCGGTGCGCACCGGCCCCGTCGCCCTCGACGTCCGGACGCGGAGGCTGTGGTTCCTGGTCGCCGCGGGCAGCGCGGACGAGCTGCCGGAGCTGCTCGACTGGCTGGAGTGGGGCGCGGTGCCCCTGGACCTGGCCGCTCTGGGGCAGGGCGGGCGGATCGCCGCGCCGGTGCCCGTCGGCCCGGGCCACGGGCGCCTCGGGACGCTCGGTCCGGGGAAGCCGGACAAGCCCGGGAGGGCCGTGTGGGTACGGCCTCCCGCACCGGGGAGCCCCGGGGGCGGGATCGAACCGTCACTGCCGGTGACCGGCCTCGGGGGCGAGGGGGACGCCCCCGATCTCGCACGGCTCGTGGGCGCGGCGGCCACGGAGGTCCACCGGGCCCGGTTGCTGCGCGCCCGGAGGGCACGCTCGCAGGGGCCGGCGGATGATCAGCCGTTGGCCTTCTCGTACGCCTCACGGATGTCGGCGGGCACGCGGCCGCGGTCGTTGACGCTGTAGCCGTTCTTCTTGGCCCAGGCGCGGATCTTCGCGGTGTCCGGGCTGCCGGCAGCGGCGGCGGCACGCACCTTGCCGCGAGCGCCCGCGGCACGGCCGCCGGTGCGGCGCCCACTGCGGGTGTACGGCTCCAGCAGACCGCGGAGCTTGTCAGCGTTGGCCGTGGTGAGGTCGATCTCGTACGTCTTCCCGTCCAGGGCGAACGTCACGGTCTCGTCGGCCTCGCCACCGTCGAGGTCATCGACAAGAAGGACCTGAACCTTCTGCGCCACGGGGAATCCTTTCAGTGGAAAATGGGATTACGGAGGAATAGCAAACCGCCTTTCCCGGAAAAACACAAACCCCCCGGGAAGGTTCAGCCCGCCTTCCGCGTGGGAACCATCCCTTCCGGAGGCATGTGATAGGGGCGCGATTCGGACATAGGGACCGCGATCACAGATGCAGAAGCATCCGGCTGTTGCCAAGGGTGTTCGGCTTCACCCGTTCGAGACCCAGGAACTCGGCGACGCCCTCGTCATAGGAACGCAGCAGCTCGCTGTAGACATCACCGTCCACGGGTGTCTCACCGATCTCCACGAAGCCGTGCTTCGCGAAGAAGTCCACTTCGAAGGTGAGGCAGAAAATGCGCCGCACGCCGAGCCAGCGCGCCGTCTGCAGCAGCTTGCCCAGTACGGCGTGGCCCACCCCGCCGCCCTTGACGTCCGGGTCCACCGCGAGAGTGCGCACCTCGGCCAGGTCTTCCCACATCACGTGCAGGGCCCCGCAGCCGATGACACTGCCGTCCTCGTCCCGCTCGGCCACCCAGAACTCCTGGATGTCCTCGTAAAGAGTGACGGTGGCTTTGTCGAGGAGGATGCGGTCACGAACGTACGTGTTGATGAGACGGCGCAGCGCCGGCACATCGCTGGTCCGGGCACGGCGGACGGTGACGACTTTTGATAGTGCGGGCATGCCCGGACGCTATCGCCCCGGGGTCCCGGTGCCGTCGCCGGGCCCGTCGAGTTGCACGACCCGGATGGCGTCCCGCAGGGCTTCGCGTTGTTCGGCCGACATCATGCCGAAGAAGGCGACGAGAGCGGCCGCGGGGTTGTCGCTGACGGACCACGCTTCGTTCATCAGTGCGGCTGAGTAGGCGGCCCGGTTCGAGACCGCCTCATATCGATAGGCGCGGCCTTCCGCTTCCCTGCGCAGCCAGCCCTTCTGATACAGGTTGTCCATTACGGTCATGACCGTCGTGTAGGCGATGGACCGTTCCTGTTGAAGGTCTTCCAGCACTTCTCGAACAGTGACCGGCCGGTTCCAGTCCCACACGCGCGTCATGACGGCGTCTTCCAGATCACCCAGGCGTCTGACCACACGCGAATAATAGTGGGAGATGTCTGGAATGACGCTTTATCGGGGCGGCAATGGAGCGGCAAAAAGGGCGCACGGCCGAGAAATGCGGTCTCGAACCGTACGCCCGTGAGCACCCGCGCCCGCCGGGGGCGCATCCCGCGGCCGTCGCGCCGCGCGGAGGTGCGTGCCGGACGGGGAAACCCGCCGGGCGGAGAGGCGCCTCAGGCGGCGCTGCCCTTGCCGGCCTGCTGGGCGGCCTCGGCCCGGGCCAGGGCCGCGTCGACCAGGGCGTCCTCCTTGCCCTTGTTCGCGCCACCCTGGCTCTTGATGATCGTCACGACCAGGGCGGTGAAGGCGATCGCCATCACGACGGGCGGCACCAGCGCGGCGACATAGTCCATGGCCGTCGGCTCCTTCTGGGTCTGGCTTGCGCGGATTGAGCGACCCGTCCAGATTACGCGCGCCCCGGAAGGCCGCTCAGGCGGGTCGGGCGTGCGGCGCCTCGCCCGCCGGGGGCGGTGCGGGCTTGCGCCGGGGCGGGAAGACCTCGCCTGGCGTGGGAATGGGCCGGTCCGGGCGCGGCCCGGACGGCTGCTTGGCGGGATCCGTGCCGGGCTTGCCCGGGGGCTTCTCCTCCGGCTGCTTGCGGCCGGGCTT
>NZ_JBAMDC010000140.1:0-15367 GCF_036961605.1 Streptomyces sp. KLMMK | reverse complement strand
GGCTCGGCGCGGGGTTCCGGCTCGGCATCGAGGTCATGCTCGACGTCCTCGGCTTCGCCGGCGCCCTGAAGGACGCGGACCTCGTGATCACGGGAGAGGGCTCCCTCGACGCCCAGACCCTCCACGGCAAGGCGCCCGCGGGGGTGGCCGCGGCGGCCCGCGAGCGGGGTGTGCCGGTCGTGGCGGTCTGCGGCCGCCTGGCCCTGGAGAGCTCCGCGCTCCAGGGCGCGGGCATCGGCCGCGCGTACGCCCTGACGGACCTGGAGCCGGACCCGCAGCGATGCATGGCCCTCGCCGGGCCACTGCTGGAACGGCTCGCGGAACGCATCGCGGCGGACTGCCTCCCGTAGGCACGGCACGGCCCGGCCCGTAAAACGCCGGCCCGTGAAACGCCGAGTGGGTGGTCCCGAACCCGGAGGTTCGGGACCACCCACTCGTGGTCACCCCGCGACGCAGTCGCTACGGCAGCTGCGTCGCCCTCGCCTCGCGGCGGTTGTCGCGGAACGTGTTCACCCGGCGCGCCGTGGCGAACAGGGGGATCACCGCGCCCAGGACGACCTGGAGCGCACAGCCCGTCTGGAGCAGGAGCTCACCGCCGGGCGCGTCGAACGCCCAGGCGGCCAGCAGGCCCATGCTGAGCACGATCCAGCTGAGCATCGCCACCGCGAGGCGCCCCCGCGGCTTCGGGTACTCGACACGGCTCACCATCAGCCACGCCACGCCCACGATCGCCAGCAGCGTCGGGACGAACGGCAGCTCCAGCAGCACGATCGAGACGACGGTCAGCGCCCCGAAGGGGCTGGGCATGCCCTGGAAGATGCCGTCCCGCAGCTGGACGCACGAGAAGCGCGCCAGTCTCAGGACGACCGCCAGCAGGACCACCACGGCCGCCACGGCCGACACCCGCTGGTGGGCGTCGTCGGCGACCATGCCCCACACGACCACGAAGTACGCCGGGGCGAGCCCGAAGCTGATCAGGTCGGAGAGGTTGTCCAGCTCCGCGCCCATCGCCGAGCTGCGCAGCTTGCGTGCCACGAGCCCGTCGAAGAGGTCGAAGACCGACGCCAGCAGCATCAGTATCACCGCGGTGGCCGCGCTGTGGCGGGCCATGCCGCCGTCCTCGTTCCCCGTGAGGTGGGGGATGAGGACGCCGGTGGTGGTGAAGTACACCGCCATGAACCCGCAGATCGCGTTGCCCAGCGTGAGCGTGTCCGCTATTGAGAGCCGGGTGGACAGCGGCATGTCCTCCGCGTCCTCGGCCTCGTCGGCCTCGGGCACCCAGGATGCCTCTTGATCAATCACGGTCAAGGCGTGTCACCCCCGCCGTGGTCTTCTGTCCGACCTCCACCGCGACCTCGACGCCCTCCGGGAGGTAGATGTCGACGCGCGAGCCGAAACGGATCAGACCGATCCGCTCACCCTGCTCCACCTTGGTGTCCGCGGTGAGGTAGGGCACGATCCGCCGGGCGACGGCGCCGGCGATCTGCACCATCTCGATGTCGCCGAGCTCGGTGTCGAAGTGCCAGACGACGCGCTCGTTGTTCTCGCTCTCCTTGTTGAACGCCGGAACGAAGCCGCCGGGGATGTGCTCGACCGACGTCACGGTGCCGGCCAGGGGGGCGCGGTTGACGTGGACGTTCAGCGGGCTCATGAAGATGGCGACGCGGGTCCGGCCGTCCTTCCACGGCATGATGCTCTGCACCACGCCGTCGGCCGGGGAGATGACCCGGCCCCCCGCGATCTCGCGATCGGGGTCGCGGAAGAACCACAGCATGCCCGCCGCGAGCGCGGTGGTGGGCACGGCCAGCGCCGCCCAGCGGCCGGAGCGCCGGGCGCGGGTGAGGCTGACCGCCGCCGTGGCGACGGTCGGAAGAAGCCACGGCGATGCTCCGCGCGCGAGGCGTACGCCGGCGAGGCTGTCGCGGTGTGCAGAGGAAGAGCTGTGGGGCATGGGTGACCTTCGTAGCGGAGGGTGCCGCGAAACGATTGGGGGACGGCGGCTTTCCGGGGATGCTATCGGTTGCGACCGGCAACTGGCTAAGCGCCAGGGCCAGTAGATGGCCGAACTCCGATGACTGGGTGTGATCTTCTTCTCGGTCAAATCACCCCTAATCGGATATTTATCCCTGGATCCGGTACTCCTCGAGTAGCCGGCGGCCGATGATCATTTTCTGGATCTCTGCCGTCCCTTCACCGATGAGCAGCATGGGTGCCTCTCGGTAGAGGCGCTCGATCTCGTACTCCTTGGAGAACCCGTATCCGCCGTGGATACGGAAAGCGTCCTCCACCACCTCCTTGCAGTACTCGGAGGCCAGGTACTTGGCCATTCCGGCCTCGAGATCGTTGCGACGGCCCGAGTCCTTCTTCCGGGCCGCATTCACCATCATCGCATGCGCCGCTTCGACCTTTGTCCCCATTTCGGCAAGTTTGAACTGGATGGCCTGGTGTTGCGCGATGGGTTTTCCGAAGGTGTGCCGCTGCTGTGCGTAGGCCGCACCCAGCTCGAACGCGCGCTGAGCGACGCCGCAGCCACGTGCTGCGACATTCACCCGGCCCACCTCGACGCCGTCCATCATCTGGTAGAAGCCCCGGCCGGTGACCCCGCCGAGCACGCGGTCGGCCGGAACGCGCAGGCCGTCCATGATCAGTTCGGTGGTGTCGACGCCCTTGTAGCCCATTTTGTCGATCTTGCCGGGGATGGTCAGACCCGGCTTGACCTCGCCGAACCCCGGCTCCTTCTCGATCAGGAAGGTGGTCATCGACTTATGGGGGGCGGTTCCCTCGGGGTGGCCCTCGTCCGTCCTGCACAGCACGGCCACCAGCGTGGAGGTGCCGCCGTTGGTCAGCCACATCTTCTGGCCGTTGAGGACGTATGCGTCGCCGTCGAGCACGCCCTTCGATGTGATTGCCGACACATCCGAGCCCAGGCCGGGCTCCGACATCGAGAAAGCACCCCTGATGTCGCCCGCCGCCATCTTTGGCAGGAAATAGTCCTTCTGTTCCGGGGTCCCGTGCTGCTTGATCATGTAGGCCACGATGAAGTGGGTGTTGATGATCCCCGAGACGCTCATCCAGCCCCGGGCGATCTCCTCCACGCACAGCGCATATGTGAGAAGGGACTCACCGAGGCCGCCGTACTCCTCCGGGATCATCAGGCCGAAGACCCCGAGTTCCTTCAGCCCCTCGACTATCCGGGTGGGGTACTCGTCACGGTGCTCCAGCTCGGTGGCCACCGGGATGATTTCCTTGTCGACGAAGTCACGGACCGTCGCCAGGATTTCCTGCTGGACGTCCGTCAGCCCGTCGGTCTGCGCCAGGCGGCCCATCTCACTTCTCCCGGATGATCGGCTCGGGGCGGCCGGGCTGCTCCCCGCCGCGCTCCTCGGTGTACGTGGCGGTGGGCACCATCACCTTGCGCCGGAAGGTGCAGACCACGGTGCCGTCCTGCTTGTAGCCGATGGTCTCGACGTGGACGATCCCGCGGTCGCTCTTGGACTTCGACGGCGTCTTGCCGAGCACCTTCGTCTCGCCGTAGATGGTGTCGCCGTGGAAGGTGGGTGCGATGTGCTTCAGCGACTCCACCTCCAGGTTGGCGATGGCCTTGCCCGAGACGTCCGGGACGGACATGCCCAGCAGCAGGGAGTAGATGTAGTTGCCGACCACGACATTCTTGCCGAAATCGGTCGTCTTCTCCGCGTAGTTGCCGTCCATGTGCAGCGGGTGGTGGTTCATGGTCAGCAGACAGAACAAATGGTCGTCGTACTCGGTGACGGTCTTTCCGGGCCAGTGTTTGTAGACGTCACCGACAGTGAACTCTTCGTAAGTCCGGCCGAACTGCATCGTGCTCAGGCCTCCGGGATCTCGAACTTCGACGTGCGCGTCATGCCCGCCGCACGGCCCTTGCCCGCGATCACCAGCGCCATCTTGCGGCTGGCCTCGTCGATCATCTCGTCGCCGAGCATCGCCGAGCCCTTCTTGCCGCCGGCCTCGGAGGTGCACCAGTCGTAGGCGTCCAGGATCAGCTCGGCGTGGTCGTAGTCCTCCTGCGTGGGGGAGAAGACCTCGTTGGCCGCCTCCACCTGGCCGGGGTGCAGCACCCACTTGCCGTCGAAGCCGAGGGCCGCGGCCCGGCGGGCGACGTCCTTGTAGCCGTCCACGTTTTTGATCTGGAGGTAGGGGCCGTCGATGGCCTGCAGGTCGTGGGCGCGGGCCGCCATCAGGATCCGCATCAGGATGTAGTGGTAGGCGTCCGCCGGGTAGCCGGGCGGCTGCTCGCCGACGACCAGGGACTTCATATTGATCGAGGCCATGAAGTCGGCCGGGCCGAAGACGATCGTCTCCATGCGCGGCGACGCGGCGGCGATCGCGTCCACGTTCACCAGGCCCTTGGCGTTCTCGATCTGCGCCTCGATGCCGATGCGGCCGGCCTCGAAGCCCATGGTCTTCTCGATCTGGGTCAGCAGCAGGTCCAGGGCGACGACCTGCTGGGCGTCCTGGACCTTCGGCAGCATGATGCAGTCGAGGTTCGGGCCCGCGCCCTCGACGACCGTGACGACGTCCCGGTACGTCCAGTGCGTCGTCCAGTCGTTGACGCGGACCACCCGGGTCTTGCCCGTCCAGTCGCCGTTGTTGAGCGCGTCGACGATGGAGTGGCGGGCGCCCTCCTTGGCCAGCGGGGCGCAGGCGTCCTCCAGGTCGAGGAAGACCTGGTCGGCAGGGAGGCCCTGGGCCTTCTCCAGGAAGCGCGGGTTGCTGCCGGGGACCGCGAGGCACGAGCGGCGCGGGCGCAGCCGGTTCACCGGGGCGGGCGTATTCATGCGGGGACCTCCAACGGGTCGAGGTGGTTCGCTTTCCGGATCTCGTCGACGATACGGCCGATGATCTCCGTGATGCCGAAGTCCTTGGGGGTGAAGACCGCGGCGACGCCGGCCGCGCGCAGGGCGGTGGCGTCCGCGGACGGGATGATGCCACCGACGATGACGGGGACGTCGTCGGCCCCCGTGGCGCGCAGCCGCGCCAGTACGTCGGGCACGAGCTCGGCGTGCGATCCGGAGAGGATCGACAGGCCGACGCAGTGCACGTCCTCGGCGACGGCCGCCGAGACGATCTGCTCCGGGGTCAGCCGGATGCCCTGGTAGACCACTTCGAAGCCGGCGTCGCGCGCGCGGACGGCGATCTGCTCGGCGCCGTTGGAGTGGCCGTCCAGGCCGGGTTTGCCGACGAGCAGCCGCAGCTTGCCGCTGCCCAGGTCGTCGGCGGTACGGGTCACTTTGGCGCGGACGGCGGCCAGCGGGGTGCCGGCCTCCGCGGTGACCGCCACGGGGGCGCTGCTCACGCCCGTGGGCGCGCGGAACTCCCCGAAGACGTCGCGCAGGGCCCAGGACCACTCGCCGGTCGTCACGCCCGCGCGGACGCACTCCAGGGTGGCCGCCATGAGGTTGTCCGAGCCGGCGGCCGCCTTCTTCAGCGCGGACAGCGACTCCTGGGCGCGGGCCTCGTCGCGGTCGTCGCGCCATGCGTGCAGGGAGGCGACGACGCGGGCCTCGTTGGCCGGGTCCACCGTCATGATCGCGGTGTCGAGGTCCGCGGTGAGCGGGTTGGGCTCGGTCGACTCGTAGCAGTTGACGCCGACGATCTTCTCGTCGCCGGCCTCGATCCGGGCCCGGCGCTCGGCGTGCGAGGAGACCAGCTGCGACTTCAGGTAGCCGGACTCGACGGCCGCCATCGCGCCGCCCATGCCCTGGATCCGCTCGATCTCCTCCAGGCACTCGGCGACCAGGCCGGACACCTTGGCCTCGATCACGTGCGAGCCGGCGAAGATGTCGTCGTACTCCAGCAGGTCGCTCTCGTGTGCGAGGACCTGCTGGATCCGCAGGCTCCACTGCTGGTCCCAGGGGCGCGGCAGGCCCAGCGCCTCGTTCCAGGCGGGCAGCTGCACGGCGCGGGCGCGGGCGTCCTTGGAGAGGGTCACGGCCAGCATCTCCAGGACGATGCGCTGGACGTTGTTCTCCGGCTGGGCCTCGGTCAGGCCGAGGGAGTTGACCTGGACGCCGTAGCGGAAGCGGCGCTGCTTGGGGTTCTCGATGCCGTAGCGCTCACGGGTGATCCGGTCCCAGATGCGGCCGAACGCCCGCATCTTGCACATCTCCTCGACGAACCGGACGCCCGCGTTGACGAAGAAGGAGATGCGGGCGACGACGTCGCCCTTGCGGTCCTCGGGGACCTGGCCGGAGGCGAACACCGCGTCGAGCACGGCGATCGCGGTGGACATCGCGTACGAGATCTCCTGGACCGGAGTGGCCCCCGCCTCCTGCAGGTGGTAGCTGCAGATGTTGATCGGGTTCCACTTCGGGATGTTGTTGACCGTGTACGTGATCATGTCGGTGGTCAGCCGCAGCGACGGGCCCGGCGGGAAGACGTGCGTCCCGCGCGAGAGGTACTCCTTGACGATGTCGTTCTGCGTCGTCCCCTGCAGCCGGGTGATGTCGGCGCCCTGCTCCTCCGCGACCACCTGGTACATGGCCAGCAGCCACATGGCGGTGGCGTTGATGGTCATGGAGGTGTTCATCTGCTCCAGCGGGATCTCCCGGAACAGCCGCCGCATGTCGCCGAGGTGCGCGACCGGCACGCCGACCCGGCCGACCTCGCCGCGGGCGAGGATGTGGTCGGAGTCGTAGCCGGTCTGCGTCGGCAGGTCGAAGGCGACCGAGAGACCGGTCTGGCCCTTGGCGAGGTTGCGCCGGTAGAGCTCGTTGGACGCCTCGGCGGTGGAGTGCCCGGCGTAGGTCCGCATGAGCCAGGGCCGGTCCTTTTGACGCTCAGTCATCCCTGTGCTCTCACACGTTCCGGAAGCGGTTGATGGCGTCGATGTGGCGTGCCCGCATCTCCTCGTCACGGACCCCCATCCCCTCCTCGGGGGCCAGCGCGAGCACGCCGACCTTGCCCTGGTGGAGGTTGCGGTGCACGTCGTACGCGGCCTGCCCGGTGTCCTCCAGGCGGTACGTCTTCGACAGCGTGGGGTGGATCTTCCCCTTGGCGATCAGGCGGTTGGCCTCCCACGCCTCGCGGTAGTTGGCGAAGTGCGAGCCGACGATCCGCTTCAGCGACATCCACAGGTAGCGGTTGTCGTACTCGTGGTTGTAGCCGGAGGTCGAGGCGCAGGTGACGATCGTGCCGCCCTTGCGGGTGACGTAGACCGAGGCGCCGAAGGTCTCGCGGCCCGGGTGCTCGAAGACGATGTCGACGTCCTCGCCGCCGGTCAGCTCGCGGATGCGCTTGCCGAAGCGCTTCCACTCGCGGGGGTCCTGCTCGTGCTCGTTCTTCCAGAACCTGTAGCCCTCGGCGGAGCGGTCGATGATCGCCTCGGCGCCCATCCGGCGGCAGATCTCCGCCTTCTTGTCGCTGGAGACCACGCAGATGGGGTTGGCGCCGCCGGCGAGCGCGAACTGGGTGGCGTACGAGCCGAGTCCGCCGCTCGCGCCCCAGATCAGGACGTTGTCGCCCTGCTTCATGCCGGCGCCGTTGCGGGAGACGAGCTGGCGGTAGGCGGTGGAGTTGACCAGGCCCGGGGCCGCGGCCTCCTCCCAGCTCAGGTGGCGCGGCTTGGGCATCAGCTGGTTGGACTTCACCAGCGCGATCTCCGCCAGGCCGCCGAAGTTGGTCTCGAAGCCCCAGATGCGCTGCTCGGGGTCGAGCATCGTGTCGTCGTGGCCGTCGGCGGACTCCAGCTCCACGGACAGGCAGTGGGCGACGACCTCGTCGCCGGGCTTCCAGGCGTTCACGCCGGGGCCGGTGCGCAGCACGACGCCCGCGAGGTCGGAGCCGATGACGTGGTACGGCAGGTCGTGCCGCCGGGCGAGCGGGGAGAGCTTGCCGTAGCGCTCCAGGAAGGCGAAGGTGGACAGCGGCTCGAAGATCGAGGTCCAGACGGAGTTGTAGTTCACCGAGCTGGCCATGACGGCCACGAGCGCCTCGCCGGGCCCGAGTTCGGGCACCGGCACCTCCTCGACGTGCAGCGACTTGCGCGGGTCCTTCTCGCGGGTGGTCAGGCCCTCGAACATGCCGGCCTCGTCCTTGTGCACGGTGACCGCGCGGTAGGACTCGGGGACGGTCAGGGCTGCGAAGTCCTCGGGCGTGGTGTCCGGCGCGAGGATCGCGTCGAGTATCTGGTTCACGGTATTGCCTCCGGCGAAGCACGTCGGGAAACGGCTTGAGGGAACGTCGGGGGTGGTGCAGAGGGTGGAGCAGAGGCGGTGCCGTCGGTTCGGCGGTGGTGCGGGGCGATGCCTGGTGCGGGTGACGCGGCGCCGGTGGGCGCGCTGGGAAATGCCTGTGACGCAGGCGTCCGGGCGCACAGCGTTCTTGTGGGGACAGCCGGCGCACGACGGTTGTTGTCTGCGCGCCGGCCGCCCGGACACGCACAACGTATGGCACGGCGTGCCACACGACAAGACACTCGGTGCCAACAATTTCTCTCAGATGTCATCCCGATGGCACGTATGAGCAACGAAGGCCGCCCCGAGGGGGCGGCCTTCGTCAGTAAAAGAGAGTTTTTGTCTACTTCGTCTTGAGTGCCTTCTCGATGGCTCGCATGACCTCGCCCAGCGGCGCGTCCGTCCGGGCCACGGTCACCAGCACCTCGCCCTCGGTCCGCGCCGAGGCGGCCGGGCCGTCCTCCGCCCGGGCGCGCCCGGCCCCGATGCCCGTGCCGAAGGTCTCCCGCACGATGGCGAACGCGTGGTCGAGCTGGGTCTCCACGTCGCCCTGGCCGCCGCCGCGCAGCCAGCGCCGCAGCACGTGGTTGTGCGCGGTGACGACGGCCGAGGCGGCGACCTCGGCGAGCAGCGGGTCGTCGTCGCCGACGTGGTGGGCGCTCTCGTCGAAGTGGCCGAGGAGGTAGCGGGTGAAGAGCCGCTCGTAGCGGGCCACGGAGGCGATCTCGCGCTCGCGCAGGGCCGGCACCTCACGGGTCAGGCGGTAGCGCTCCACGGAGACGGCGGGGGAGGCCGCGTACATCCGCATGACCTCCTTGATGCCCCGGCAGACGGTGTCGAGGGGGTTCTCGTGCGGCGGGGCCGCGTCCAGCACCCCCGCGGCCCGCACCAGGGTGTCGTCGTGGTCGGGGAAGATGGCCTCTTCCTTGGAGCGGAAGTGGCGGAAGAACGTCCGGCGGGCGACGCCGGCCGCGGCCGCGATCTCGTCGACGGTCGTCGCCTCGTAGCCCTTCGTCGCGAACAACTCCATCGCGGCCGCGGCGAGTTTGCGGCGCATGGTGAGCCGCTGGGCGGCGGCGCGGCGGCTGCCGGCGCTCTCGGTGTCGGGGTGCGGGTCTCTGGTCTCGCGGGGTACTTCTCCGGCCGTGCGCGGGGTGCGGACGGCCTTGGCGGGCTGGGGCATGTGGGGAACGTAACACGCGTCCGCACGGGTGTGCCGGGGCGGACCGTCCCCGGGTTCGAGCAGTCCGCCCCAGCCCACGTCGCGCTCGCGCGCGGTCCGGTCAGGCCTTCGCATACTCGCGGAAGCCGCGGCCCGTCTTGCGCCCCAGGCAGCCCGCCGCCACCAGGTGCTCCAGCAGGGGCGCGGGAGCGAGCCCGGGGTCGCGGAACTCGCGGTGCAGGACCTTCTCGATGGCCAGGGACACGTCCAGCCCCACGACGTCGAGCAGCTCGAAGGGCCCCATCGGATAGCCGCCGCCGAGCTTCATCGCCGCGTCGATGTCGTCCGGGCTCGCGTAGTGCTCCTGCACCATCTTCACCGCGTTGTTCAGGTACGGGAACAGCAGGGCGTTGACGATGAACCCGGCCCGGTCGCCGCAGTCCACGGCGTGCTTGCGCACCTTCGCGCAGACCGCACGGACCGTGGCGTGCACGTCGTCCGCGGTCAGGACCGTGCGGACCACCTCCACCAGCTTCATCGCCGGCGCCGGGTTGAAGAAGTGCATGCCGACGACGTCCTGCGGGCGCGAGGTGGCGCGGGCGCAGGCGACGACCGGCAGCGAGGAGGTCGTCGTGGCCAGCACCGCGCCCGGCTTGCAGACCTTGTCCAGCGTGGCGAACAGCTGCTGCTTGACCGCCAGGTCCTCCGCGACCGCCTCGATCGCCAGGTCGACGCCGGCGAAGGCGTCCAGCGACCCCGCGGGCTCGACGGCCGCCAGCGCGGCCTCCCGCTCCGCCGCCGTGATGCGGCCCTTCTCCACCGAGCGCGCGAGCGACTTCGCCACCCGGGCCCGGGCGGCCTCGGCCTTCTCCTGCGAACGCGCCGCGAGCACGACGCGGTAGCCGGCCTTGGCGAAGACCTCGGCGATGCCGCTCGCCATCGTGCCCGACCCGGCCACGCCGACCGCGCGCACCTCCCGCGGCTGCGCCGCGGACCCGCCGCCGGTGCCCGGCGTCTGCGCGTCGGGCACCACCACGGCCGAGTCCGGCCCGTCGTAGGTGTAGAAGCCGCGGCCCGTCTTGCGGCCGGTCAGCCCCGCCTCCGCGAGCTGGCCGAGGACCGGCGCGGGAGCGTGCAGCCGGTCGTGGGACGCCGCGTACATGGCCTCCAGGACCGTGCGCGCGGTGTCGATGCCGATCAGGTCCAGCAGGGCGAGCGGGCCCATCGGCAGCCCGCAGCCCAGCCGCATCGCGGCGTCGATGTCCTCGCGGCTGGCGTAGCGCGCCTCGTACATCGCGGCGGCCTGGTTGAGGTAGCCGAACAGCAGCCCGTCGGCGACGAAGCCGGGCCGGTCGCCGACCGCGACGGGTTCCTTGCCCAGCTCCCGCGCCAGCGCGGTGACGGCCGCGACGGCGGCGGGCGCCGTGAGCACCGACGAGACGACCTCCACCAGCTTCATCGCCGGCGCCGGGTTGAAGAAGTGCATCCCGAGGACGCGCTCGGGGCGGGCCGAGTCGGCGGCCAGCCGGGTCACGGACAGGGCGTTGGTGCCCGTCGCCAGGATCGCCTCCGGGCGCACGATCGCGTCCAGGGCGGTGAACACCTCGTGCTTGACGGCGTAGTCCTCGGGCACGACCTCGATCACCAGGTCGGCGCCGGCCGCGGCCCGCAGGTCCGTGGCCGTGCGGAAGCGGGCGAGCGCGGCCCGCCGCTCGTCCTCGGTGATGCGCTCGCGGCGCACCGCGCGGGCGGTGGCGTTCTCCAGCGCGCGGACGGCGTGCGCCGCCGCGGCCTCGGAGACGTCGATGCCGGTGACCTCGCGGCCGGCCCGGACGAGGACTTCGGCGATGCCGGTGCCCATGGTGCCGAGGCCGACGACGGCGACGGTCCGCAGGGGGGAGGGGGAGGAGAGGGACGGCTCAGGGGTGGACGTACGGTCCATCGCGAGACTCCAGAAGGTGTTCCCCGGGCGCGGGGATGCATCGGTCGGTTGCCGGTGCAGGCGGGCGGCCCCGGCGGGCCGCGGCGGCTGCGGGATTTTCCGGGTGCGGGATTTCCGGGTACGTACGGGTGAGGGGCGACCACGGAAAGGGAGTTGTGCGACCGGCAGGCCCTGTCCCGGGGCCGTGCCGTACTCGACGGGCCGAACCGACGAACCGACGTCGAAAGCAGCGGGCGGCTGCGTCACCAGGCCGCCCGAGCGGGGGTGCCGCTCTTGCCGGGAGATTAACTCACGGGTAACCAAGAGCGCCAGGGGCGGGGCCGGCGACTTACGATGTGGCGCAGGCCACTCGGGGAGGAGAAGCGGGCAGTGACAGGAGCCGAGAGGGCAGAAGAGGAATTCCGTGCGCTGGTGAAACGGGTGCGGGCCGAACTGGGCACGTCGGCCGAGTTCTCGGAGTTCGAGCGGCTCCTCGCGCTCGTCCGCTCGCGCGAGGGCGGACCCCCCGCCCGGCGCGCGCGGCGCGACGAGCTCGCCGGGATGCTGGTCGCCCCCGAACAACCGCTGTGGGCCCGCGAGATCGCCGCCTTCGTCCTGGGGGCGGAGGGCGACCGGCGGGCCTTCGAGACCCTGATCCTGCTCCTCAACTACCGCGAACCGGTGCGCTGCGCCACCGCCGCCTTCGTCCTCGCCCGCCTCGGCGATCCCCGCACCGCCCGTGCGGCCGCGGCCCTCGCCACCAACCCGCTGCGCACCGCCTACGCCCTGCACCCCGTCCGCCTGCTGACCGAGCTGCGCGCCCCCGAGTCCGTCCCCGCCCTGCTGGCCACGCTCGAACGGCTGCTGGCGGCCCGCGACCACTGCTGGCCGATAGCCCGCGCCTGTGTGGAGGGCCTGGGCGCCCTGGGGGACCGGCGCGCGGAGGACGCCCTGGTCGCGGCCCGCGCGCACGACCGCCTCCGGGCGGCGGCGCACGAGGCGCTGGAGCGGCTCACATGACGGGGAGGGCCATCGCGTGGCGCACCTCCGGTACGGGGGTGTCGAGGCGGCTCTGCGGTACGAGCCCCGCGTAGGCGGTCCGCCATCCGCCCACGCGGATCCCGGCCACGGCGTCGGCCTCGGTCATCGTCCGTATGCGCACCATGGCCGTACGGTAGCGGGCCTCACAGGAGGGTCAGCTGGGTCGCCTGCGGAGGGGCCGGTGCCGCCGGGGCCGGTGGCGGGTCGGGGATGCGGCGGTGGCTTCCGGGGCCCGTGGGGCCTATGCCGAACTCGGCCGCGTATTCGTGGACTTGCCGGGTGATGCGCCGCTGGTACCACTTCGGGGCGTAGGCGCCGTCCGCGTACATCGTCTCGTAGCGCCGCACCAGGTGCGGGTGGTGGCGGGCCAGCCAGGCCGTGAACCACTCGCGGGCGCCCGGCCGCAGGTGCAGGACGAGCGGGGTGACCGAGGTGGCGCCGGAGGCGGCGACGGCGCGCACCGTCGCCCGCAGCTGCTCGGGGGAGTCGCCGAGGAAGGGGATGACCGGCGCCATCAGCA
Source organism: Streptomyces sp. KLMMK (assembly GCF_036961605.1). NCBI lineage: Bacteria > Bacillati > Actinomycetota > Actinomycetes > Kitasatosporales > Streptomycetaceae > Streptomyces > Streptomyces sp. KLMMK. The sequence continues at coordinate 2,510 of NZ_JBAMDC010000140.1, read as the reverse complement.
CCCCGCAGGGGATGCCGTGCCCGGTGAGCGTCCGGACGGCGTCGAGCCGGCGTGCGGGCGAAGGGGTGCCGGGCTCGACCGTGCGCCACAGCTCGTCGTCGAGGAAGCCGACGGACATCGACACCCCGACGTCGGTGACGGCGGCGGCCTCCCGCAGCAGCTCCAGGTCGCGCAGGATCAGCGTCCCCTTGGTGAGGACCGAGAACGGGTTCGCGCGCTCGCGCAGGGCGTCGATGATGCCGGGCATCAGGCGGTAGCGGCCCTCGGCGCGCTGGTAGCAGTCGACGTTGGTGCCCATGGCGATGTGCTCGCCGCGCCAGCGCGGGGCGGCCAGCTCGCGGCGGAGCGCCTCGGGGGCGTTGACCTTGACGACGATCTGGGTGTCGAAGCCGAGGCCGGTGTCCAGGTCGAGGTAGCCGTGCGTCTTGCGGGCGAAGCAGTACACGCACGCGTGCGTGCAGCCGCGGTAGGGGTTCACCGTCCACTCGAAGGGCATCCGGGAGGCGCCCGGTACCCGGTTGACGATCGTCCTCGCCCGGACCTCGTGGAAGGTGATCCCGCGGAACTCGGGGGTGTCGAGGGTGCGCGTCACCACGTCCGTGCCGAAGAGCGCGCCCGGGCCGGCGTCGGCGCCGTCGTCGCCGAGGTTGGACCAGCGCATGGCACCTCCTTCCCCTCATTCGTTCGAGTGTTCGATCCCTCCCGTCGAGATTAGAACACATGTTCGCGCGCGGCGAGGGGGCCCGGATTTGGGCGGGTGTGGCGTTGGTGGTTGGCTGTGCCGCGAAGCAGGTACGGCAAAGCGCAGCTTTTTCATATGTCCCGGAGGGCAGCATGGGTCAGGTCGAGGCCACGACGGAGCGGATCATCGCGGCGGACCCGGAGGAGGTGTTCGACGCCCTGGCGGACTACACCGGCACCCGGGCCAAGCTGCTGCCCGAGCACTTCAGCGAGTACGAGGTGCGCGAGGGCGGGGACGGCGAGGGCACCCTCGTGCACTGGAAGCTCCAGGCCACCAGCAAGCGCGTCCGCGACTGCCTGCTGGAGGTCGCCGAGCCCACCACCGGGCAGCTGGTCGAGAAGGACCGCAACTCCTCCATGGTCACCACCTGGACCGTCACCCCGGCCGGCGAGGGCAGGGCCCGGGTCGTCGTCAGCACCGTGTGGAACGGCGCCGGCGGCGTCGGCGGCTTCTTCGAGCGCACCTTCGCCCCCAAGGGCCTTGGCCGTATCTACGACGCTGTTCTCGACAAGCTGGCCGCGGAGACCGAGAAGTAGGCGGCGCAGGGCCCAGAGCCAGTCGGTGGAAGCCCGGACCGGTCGCGGTCCGGGCTTCACCGTTTCGGGTGGTTTCCCCCGGCGCCGCGCGGGGCCGCCGTATGCCTCCGACCGGCGCAAAAGCCCCACCGATGGCCTCTCGGGTCAATCCCCTCGGTTGCCCGCCGTTGTCGCGAAATGCGAGAAAAGGGCGGCGATAGCAGGTGCTACGAGGGGAGCGGCACGTGGGTGGGACCACTTTGGTACAGAGCGACGGGCCGGTGCCCGTCCTGCTGCTCGCACCCGAGGCCGCCCCCGCACCTCCGGCGCCCCCCGAACCCCCCACCGCCCGCGGGCGGTTGGGCCTGGTCCGCGCCGGCCTGCTGCTCGCGCTGTTCCTCGCCGCGCTCGACCAGACCGTCGTCGCCACCGCCCTCCCGGCCATCACCGCAGAGCTGCACGGCGCCGGCCGGGCGACCTGGATCATCACGGCCTACCTGCTCGGCTCCGCCGTCGCCGTTCCCGTGCACGGCCGGCTCGGCGAAATCGCCGGCCGCAAGGGCGTCTTCGCCTTCGCCCTCGCCCTGCTCGTCGCCGGCTCCGCCCTCGCGGCCCGGGCGCAGACCATGGACCAGCTCCTCGCCTTCCGCGCCCTCCAGGGCATCGGCGGCGGCGGCGTGCTGGCCGGCGTCCACGCGATCATCACCGACCTGACCCCCGCCCGCGAGCGCCACCGCCGCCTCGGCGCGGCCGCCGCCGTCCTCGCACTCGCCTCCCTCGCCGGGCCGCCGCTCGGCGGCCTCCTCACCGACCACGCCTCCTGGCGCTGGTGCTTCCACCTCAACATCCCCCTCGGCCTGCTCGCCCTCCTCGCAGTCACCTCCGGGCTGCGGCTCCCCCGGCCCGCGCGCCGGGCGCGCTTCGACACCCTCGGCGCCCTGCTCCTCGTCGCCTTCTCGGTCTGCGCGGTCCTGCTGGCCGACCGGGCCGGGACCGCCCCCGCCTGGCACGCGCGCGTCGTCCTCGGCCTCGCCGCCGCCACCCTCGGCACCGCCCTGCTCTTCATCGTCGTCGAGCACCTCGCGGCCGACCCCCTCGTCCCGCCCCGCCTCCTCCATGACCGCACCTTCCTCGTCTGCGCCGCCCTCGGCGCGGGCACCGGCGCGGCCCTCCTCGGCGCCGTCGGCTGTCTGCCCACCTTCCTGCAGACGGCCGACGGCGCAGGCGCCGTCCGGGCGGGGCTGCTGCTCCTG
>NZ_JBAMDC010000014.1:0-60563 GCF_036961605.1 Streptomyces sp. KLMMK | reverse complement strand
GGGGACGCGGTCCCCTTCCACGGCGCCCACCAGGCCGGCATCTCCACCCCCGTCCAGGACCGGCTGCACTTCGCCGCCTTCGACGTGACGACGAGCGACCGCGCCGCGCTGGTCAAGGTGCTCCAGGAGTGGACGGCCGCCGCCGCGCGGATGACCGCCGGTCACGAGATCGGCGAGGGCGCGGTTCCGGGCAACGACGAGCTGCCGCCGGACGACACCGGCGAGGCCCTCGGGCTCAAGCCGTCCCGGCTGACCCTCACCTTCGGCATCGGCCCCGGCCTGTTCGAGAAGGACGGCAAGGACCGGTTCGGCCTGAGGGACCGCCGCCCCAAGGCCCTGATCGACCTGCCGGTCTTCCCCGGCGACAACCTCGACGCGGCCCGCAGCGGCGGCGACCTGTGCGTCCAGGCCTGCGCGGACGACCCGCAGGTCGCCGTGCACGCCATCCGCAACCTGGCCCGCATCGGCATGGGCAAGGTCGCCATCCGCTGGTCGCAGCTCGGCTTCGGCAAGACGTCCTCGACGACGCCCGACGCGCAGACCCCGCGCAACATGATGGGCTTCAAGGACGGCACCCGGAACATCGCCGGCACCGACACCGACCGCCTGGACCAGCACGTGTGGGTCGGCGAGAAGGACGGCCCGGACTGGATGACCGGCGGCTCGTACCTGGTGGCCCGCCGCATCCGGATGCACATCGAGACCTGGGACCGCACCTCGCTCGCCGAGCAGGAGGACATCTTCGGCCGCGACAAGGCCGAGGGCGCGCCCGTCGGCAAGCAGCGCGAGCACGACGAGCCGCTGCTGAAGGCCATGAAGCCCGACGCGCACGTGCGCCTCGCCCACCCCGACAGCAACAACGGCGTGACGATCCTGCGCCGCGGCTACTCCTTCACGGACGGCACGGACAAGCTCGGCCGGCTGGACGCCGGGCTGTTCTTCATCGCGTACCAGAAGGACGTCCGGGACGGGTTCGTGCCGCTGCAGATGAACCTGGCGCGCAACGACACCCTCAACGAGTACATCCAGCACGTGGGTTCGGCGGTCTTCGCCGTGCCGCCGGGCGTCCGGGACGAGGACGACTGGTGGGGCAAGGCCCTGTTCGCATGATCACCGGTTCTTCCCGGGGAGGAGATGCCGCGTGTTCGGCAACTATCTGATCGGCCTGCGCGAGGGCCTGGAGGCCAGCCTGGTCGTCTGCATCCTCGTCGCCTACCTCGTCAAGACCGGGCGGCGGGACGCCCTGCGCCCGGTCTGGGCCGGCATCGCCGCGGCCGTGCTGCTGAGCATGGGCTTCGGCGCGCTGCTCCAGTACGGCTCGCAGACCATGACCTTCGAGGCCCAGGAGTTGCTCGGCGGCTCGCTGTCGATCATCGCCGTCGGCCTGGTGACGTGGATGGTCTTCTGGATGCGGCGCACCGCGCGGCACCTGAAGAAGGAGCTGCACGGCAAGCTGGACGCCGCGCTCGCGATGGGCACGGGCGCGCTGGTCGTCACCGCGTTCCTGGCCGTGGGCCGGGAAGGGCTGGAGACCGCGCTGTTCGTCTGGACGGCCGTGCAGGCCACCGACGACGGGGTCCGGCCGCTGGCCGGCGCGCTGCTCGGGCTGCTCACGGCCGTCGTACTGGGCTGGCTGTTCTACCGCGGCGCGCTGCGGATCAACCTGGCGAGGTTCTTCACCTGGACCGGCGCCATGCTGATCGTGGTCGCGGCGGGCGTGCTCGCCTACGGCTTCCACGACCTGCAGGAGGCCGACTTCCTGCCCGGCCTGGGGGACAAGGCGTTCGACGTCAGCGAGCAGGTCCCGGCCGACAGCTGGTACGGCACCCTGCTCAAGGGCGTCTTCAACTTCCAGCCGGACCCGACCTGGCTGCAGGTGGCGGCGTGGGCGCTGTATCTGGTACCCACCCTCCTGTTCTTCTTCGCCCCGGGTAGGGTGGCGCCGAACCGAGCAGCCACCAAGGAGTCGAAGCCCGATGAGACGACGGGGGGCCGGCGGACCGCGCACGACGCGGACGGCGGTGACGGCGGCGGCGCTGCTGCTGACGGCGACCGGGTGCATGACGGTGCACGGGGAACGGGAGATCGTCCCGTCGGTGGGCAGGGCTGAGGCCGCCAAGGTCCTCAAGGCCTTCACCGACGGCTACAACGAGGGTTACCGCAAGCTCGACCCGGCCGTCATCGCCCGGGTCGAGACCGGTGCGCTGGCCGAGATAGGCAAGGCCGACCTGGCGGCGCAGAGCGTCCAGACGCCCGGCGGCAACCCGAAGTACCCCTCCCTGGTCCTCGACGACGCCCGCTTCGCGATACCCGCGCAGGCCGGCTGGCCGAAGTTCTTCCTCGCCGACACCCGCAGCAACCGCGACGCCAACCGCTGGCTCGTGGTCTTCACGCGGTACGGGGTGAAGGAGCCGTGGAAGGCGGCCTACCTGTCGATCGTCAGCCCGGGGAAGGTGCCGGAGTTCACCACCGGCAAGGACGGCCACGCGGAGGCCGTCCCAACGGCCGCGGGCAAGGACCACGGCCTGATGGCCGACCCGGGCAAGGTGAGCGCCGCCTACACCGACTTCCTGCGCACCGGCAAGGGCAGCTTCGTGCCGGGCCCGCGGACCACGGGGCTGCGGGAGGAGCGCGACAAGGTGCGCCGCACGGCCACCTTCTGGACGGAGTTCATCGACACCCCCGAGAAGGCCCCCGCCTTCCCCGCTCCGGCGCTGCGGACCAAGGGCGGCGGTGCGCTGGTGTTCTTCACCGCGCACCACCGGGAGAAGCGCACGATGGCCGAGGGGCTGCGGCCCGCGGTCACCGATCCGCGGACGAAGGCGCTACTGAAGGGCGAGCTCAAGCGCTCGGTGACGTACACGCGGGTCTCGGAGGCGGCGGTCGAGGTGCCCCCGCGGGACGCGGACGGCGGGATGATCAACTTCCTCAACCGGATCGACACCATGACGGCCGCGCAGGGCGAATAGCGCGCCGGTCCTGCCGGGTCAGCGGCCGATCGGCCAGGCCGCCTCGTGATCGGGGCGGCCGCCCGCGTACTGGGCGCAGGCGTCCGTGAGGGTCTCCAGGAGCGTCAGCGGATCCGGCAGCGGCCGCTCCGGGCCCTGCAGCCAGGCCACGCCGGACTCCTCCGGCAGCCGCGAGGGGGGCAGCAGCACATAGCTCCCCCGGCAGTGCCAGCGCAGGCCCGGATGCTCGTCCATCGTCTCGGGGTGGCAGTCGAGCTCGCAGGGCCACCACTCGTCCTCGTCGTCCGGGGTGCCGCGGGTGGCGGTGAAGAAGAGCATGCGGTCGGGGGCGACGGTGGCCACGGGCCCGGTCTCGACGCCGGCCTTCTGCAGCCGCTCCAGGGCCTGCCGGCCGGCCTCCAGGGGGACGTCGAGCACGTCGTGCGCGATGCCGGTGGCGGTGACGAAATTGGCCTCCGGCTGGCTGCGCAGCCACGCCGTGACCTTCTCGGCGTCGGTGGTGGCGAGGGTCTGCCAGGCGAAGGAGACGGGGTGGCGCCCGGGGGTGGGACAGCCGATGCGCTCACAGGAACAGCCGTACCCGGAAGGGTGGGCGGCCGGGGCCAGCGGGAAGCCCGCGGCTGCCGCGGCCAGGAGCAGTTCCTCGCGGGCGGCCTCGGATGCCGCGCCCGTGCCCGTACCGCCGGCCGCTCCGCTCCTGGGACGGCGCAGCCACTGGGAGAACCTGCTCTTGCGTTCCATCTATCCCCTCACTTCGACCGCGGTCTCCGGTCAATGCTGCCACCATCCTGCGCCCGGTGTGACCGCCGGACGTATCCAGGGGGTGTGAGACCGGCCGCTCGCGCGGGCGGGGCCATCTATCCGGTCCGCCGTCCCCGCCGGTCCGGAGCCTGCGCCGGACGGGTCACGGGCGCGGCGCGAGACCGCGCAGGGCGAGGTCGAGGACGGCGTCCGCGTAGGCGTGGGTGAGCGGCAGGGTGCGGTTCAGCCAGCGGTGGAAGAGCGGGCCGACCAGCAGTTCGAGGGCGATGCGGACGTCGGCGTCCGGGTCGACCTGGCCCGCCTCCTGGGCGGCGCGCAACCGGCGGGCGTACGCCTGGAGCTGGGGTTCGAGGACCTTCTCGGTGAGGGCGCGGCCGAGCTCGGGGTCGTTGGCGGTCTCGGAGACCAGGGCGCGGGTGGGGGCGTCGAGGCGCGGGTCGTTGAGCTCGTCGACGGTGGCCCGCAGCACGGTCCTGAGGTCGGCCGCGAGGTCGCCGGTGTCCGGGAGCTCGACGCCGGCGGGGTCGACGCCCTCCAGGACGCAGGCCTCGAAGAGGACCGCCGCCTTGGAGGGCCACCAGCGGTAGATGGTCTGCTTGCCGACTCCGGCGCGGGCGGCGATGGCCTCGATGGTGAGTTTCGCGAAGCCGGTCTCGCCGATGAGTTCCAGGGCGGCGTCGAGGATCGCGCGGCGGGAGCGCTCGCTGCGGCGGGAGGCGTCGGGGGCCTTGGGGGACGGCGAGGGCGACGGGGGCGGGGTCGGGGCGTCGGTCATGGCGGCATCCTAGCCCTACATGAAGCGAGACGTATCGTCTTGACAAGACGAGACGTCTCGTTGAATGATGACAAACGAAGCGAGACGGAGCGTCTCGCTCAATCGAAGGGAGAACCCCATGAGCAGGAGCGGATCGGGCGGCATGCTCGGAGTCGGCGGCACGCGCAGCAACCTCTCCCGCAACGCCCTGCGCGGCGGCGGCCGGGGCGGGCGCGCCGGAGGCGGCGGCGACGCGGCGGCCCAGAAGCGGGAACTGCTGCGGAAGTTGCGGGAAGGGCGAAGCGGAACCACCGGCGCGTGAGTGAGCCAGCGGTAAACCACCCGTACGGTTCATGCGCCAAAGCCCGTGGAGCGTGGACGATTTGGGCACGCACGACGATCCCGTACGTGCCCAACACCACCGTGAGGAGCACTCCTTGCGCAGTACAGCTCCACGCGCGGCAACTCCGCGGCGCTATCTGATGTGCCCCCCGGCCCACTTCAAGGTCACCTACTCCATCAACCCCTGGATGGACCCGGCCAAACCGGTCGACCTGCCGCTCGCGCTCACGCAGTGGGAGGACCTCAGGGACCGCTATCTGGCCCTCGGGCACACCGTCGAGGAGCTCGAGCCCCGGCCCGGACTGCCCGACATGGTCTTCGCCGCCAACGGCGCGACCGTCGTGGACGGCCGGGTGCTCGGCGCGCGCTTCGCCCATCCCGAGCGGACCGCCGAGGCCGCGGTCCACGCGGCCTGGTTCCGGGAGCGGGGCTACGCCGACGTGCTCGAACCCGAGCACATCAACGAGGGCGAGGGCGACTTCGCCGTCACCGCCTCCTGGCTGCTGGCCGGGCGCGGCTTCCGCAGCAGCCCGCTCTCCCACCCCGAGGCGCAGGAGTTCTTCGGCCGGCCGGTGATCGGCCTCGACCTGGTCGACCCCCGCTACTACCACCTGGACACGGCGCTCTGCGTCCTCGACGACACCACCGACGGCGAGATCATGTACTACCCGGGCGCGTTCTCGGCGGGCAGCCGGGAGGTGCTGAGACGGCTGTTCCCCGACGCCCTGATCGCGAGCGAGGAGGACGCGGCGGCCCTCGGCCTCAACGCCGTGTCCGACGGGCGGCACGTGCTGCTGCCGCAGGCGGCGGTGGGGCTCTTCGAGCCGCTGCGCGCACGGGGGTACGAGCCGATCGGGATGGATCTCGGCGAGCTGCTGAAGGGGGGCGGCAGCGTGAAGTGCTGCACACAGGAGCTACGGGGCTAGCGCCGTAGCTCCCGCGCCCGGGTCACGCCCCGGCCGGAGGCCACTCGTCACCCCAGCCGGCGTCGCGGGCCACCTTGTACGCGTCTCCGTGCCGCTTCGTCACCGTCTCGCGGGTCAGGCCGTCCTCGGGCGTGCACAGTTCGAGGAGGACCTGGCCCTTGCGGATCTGCGGCTTGCGCACGATGCGGGCGGGCCCGGACGCGGGCGCCTCCGGCAGGTCGCCCCGCACCGCCGCCACGTACGAGAACTTCTCGTCCTCGTACGCCAGTGAGCCGCCCTTGACCTGCCGGTGCAGCGAGGAGCGGCTCACCCGGGCCGAGAAGTGGCACCAGTCCGTGCCCGGCTCTATCGGGCACGCCGCGCTGTGCGGGCAGGGCGCCACCACGCGGAAGCCGGCCGCGATCAGCCGGTCGCGCGCCTCGATGATCCGCAGGTAGCCGTCGGGCGTGCCCGGCTCGACGATCACGACCGCCCGCGCCGTGCGGGCGGCTTCGGCCACGACCGCGGCGCGGCCGGCGTCCGTCAGCTCCTTCAGCACGTACGAGACGGTGACGAGGTCCGTGCCCTCCGGCACCCTCAGGCCGTCGCCGATGATCCCCCGCTCCCAGCGGGCCGCGCGCAGGGCCGGCTCGGAGGCCTCCCCGGCGAGCTCGGCACCGAGCGCGAGGGCGGGCGCGGCCCAGTCCAGGACCGTCGTCTCCCGGCTCTCGCCCTCCCAGGCGGAGGCCACGGCCCATGTCGCCGCGCCCGTGCCGCCGCCCACGTCCACGTGCGAGGCGGGTACGAAGGACGGCAGCCGGTCCCGGAACGCCTCCAGCGCGGACCGCACGGCCTCGAACGTGGCCGGCATGCGGTAGGCGGCGTACGCGGCCACGTCGGAGCGGTCGCGCAGCACGGGGGCGTCGGTGGGGGTCAGCCCCCGGTAGCTGGCGATCAGCCGGTCGACGGCCTGCGCGGCCTTGCGCGGCGGCAGACCGTCGAGGAGCCCGGCGAGCGCGGTGCGCAGTTCGTCGCCGGACCGGGGGGAATGGGGGGCGTGCATTCGGAAAAGTCTAAGCGGCCGCAGCGGACGGCAGGCCCGGCGCCGCCGGCAGGCTCAGCCGCGCTTCTGCCAGGGCCGGCACAGGCCCAGGAAGCACGCCGCCGCCGCGAGCGCGCAGACCAGCTGCACCGCCGCCATCGGCACCGCCGTGCCCTCCCCCGCGATGCCCACGAGCGGCGAGGCCAGCGCGCCCAGCAGGAACGTGGACGTGCCCAGCAGGGCCGAGGCGGAGCCCGCGGCGTCGCGGGAGCGCATCAGAGCCTGGGCGTTGGTGTTGGGCATGGCCAGCCCCATCGCGGACATCAGGACGAACAACCCGCCCGCGATCGGCGCGAGGCCCGCCTTCCCGAAGACGCCGGAAGCCATCAGCAGCAGGGCCGCCGCGGCCAGGGCGATCACCACGAGGCCGACGGCGAGGGCCTTGTCGAGGCTCACGCGGCCGACCAGCAGCTTGCCGTTGATCTGGCCGACCAGCACGAGGCCGATCGAGTTGAGGCCGAAGAGCAGGCTGAAGGTCTGCGGGGAGGCCCCGTAGATGTCCTGGACGACGAAGGGGGACGCCGAGATGTAGGCGAAGAGCGCGGCGAAGGCGAAGCCGCCCGCGAGCATGTAGCCGGTGAAGACCCGGTCGGAGAGGAGGGCGCCCATCGCGCGGAGGGTCGCGCCGAGGCCGCCGGCCTGGCGCCGCTCCGGCGGCAGGGTCTCGTGCAGGAAGCGCCACACGGCGAGGGTGAGCAGCAGGCCGACGGCGGTGAGGACGACGAAGACGCCCCGCCAGTCGGTCAGGCGCAGGATCTGGCCGCCGATGAGCGGTGCGACGACGGGGGCCACACCGGAGATCAGCATGAGCGTGGAGAAGAAGCGGGCCATGGCGACGCCGTCGTAGAGGTCGCGCACGACCGCCCGGGCGATGACGATGCCGGCGGCACCGGCGAGGCCCTGCACCAGGCGGAAGCCGATCAGCAGCCCGGCGTTCGGAGCGAGGGCGCAGGCGGCGGTGGCCACCACGTAGACGGCCATGCCGGCGAGGAGGGGGCGGCGGCGCCCCCACTTGTCGCTCATGGGGCCGACGACGAGCTGGCCGAGCGCCATGCCCAGGAGGCAGGCGGTGAGCGTGAGCTGGACGGTCGCGGCGGGGCTGCGGAGCGCGCCAGTGACCTCCGGCAGGGCCGGGAGGTACATGTCCATGGAGAGCGGCGGCAGCGCGGTCAGGCCGCCGAGGACGAGGGTGACGATGAGGCCCGTGGCGCGGGCGGCACGGGCCCCGGCTATGCCGGGGCCCGTGGAGTGTCCGGCGGGCCGGGCGGGCTGCTGCTCCTGCTCGGCCGTGTCCTGGCCGGGGTCCGTCATGCGTCGCGCTCCGTGCTCCGTGGTTGTCTTCAGTTCAACCATGGTGTCATGACCGCGGCCCATGCTTGGGTCTTACACGTTATTCGGGGGGCGGGTGTGACGGGACGCACTGGCCTGATGCGCCGCCCCAGGAAGGCGGCACCGGAAGGCGGCACCGGCCGGCACTTGGCCGTCACGCCTCCCGGAGCCCCGGAGCGCCCGCCTCCGAGACGAACGACGCGGCGGTCGAGACCGGCGCGCCCGGCGTGGTGACCCCGGACACCGTCCGGAAGTCGCCCCGCACGCGCTCCGGGTCGAGCGAGACGACGACATACCCGCGCCGGGCGTCGTAGTACTTCAGGTGCGGGTTCGCCGCGCGCGCCGTCTCCCAGTCCTCGGGGCGCTCCTGCCCGTCGAAGCCGCTGGAGACGGAGGTGCCGAGGAACTCCACGCCGAGCGTGGCGGAGTCCGGGTCGTCGAAGTCCTTCTTCACCTCGTACGCGCAGTGGGTGTGGTCGTCGCCGGTGAGGACCAGGAGGTTCCGGACGCCTGCCCGCTCGGCGCCGGCCAGGACGCGGGCGCGCGAGGCCGGATAGCCGTCCCAGGTGTCCATGCTCACCCGGGAGGACTCGCCGGGCGTCTCCTTGCGCTGGGAGAAGCACACCTGCTGGGCGACGACGTTCCAGGTGGCGGTGGAGGTACGGAAACCGTCGAGGAGCCAGCGCTCCTGCGCGGCGCCGGTGATCGTGCGGGCCGGGTCCTGCGACTCGGGGCCGGGGGTGTGCCAGCCGTCCCCGTAGGCCTGGTCGGAGCGGTACTGGCGGGTGTCGAGGAGGTCGAACTGCGCGAGGCGGCCGTACCCGAAGCGCCGGTAGAGGCGCAGGTCCGGCCCGGTGGGCCGCTGGGTGCTGCGCAGCGGCATGTTCTCCCAGTAGGCGCGGTACGCGGCGGCGCGGCGGGCGCGGAAGCGGTCGACGGGGTCGTTGTCCTGGGAGACGTCGCCCGCGTAGTTGTTCTCGACCTCGTGGTCGTCCCAGGTGACGTACCAGGGGTGGGCGGCGTGCGCGGCCTGGAGCTCGGCGTCGGACTTGTAGAGGGCGTACCGCTGGCGGTAGTCCTCCAGCGTGTGCGTCCAGTGGTTGTAGAACTCCGGCAGCGGCTCGGTGTAGTTCCGGGCGCCCGCGCGGGCGTCGATGGCGTTCTCGTAGATGTAGTCGCCGACGAAGAACACCGCGTCGAGGTCCTCGCGGGCGAGGTGGCCGAGGGCGGTGTAGTAGCCCTCGTCGTACTGCTGGCACGAGATCAGGCCGAAGCGGGCGGCGGGGACGGACGCGTCGGCCCGGGGCGCGGTGCGGGTGCGGCCCACCGGGCTGATCCAGCGTTCGGCGCGGAAGCGGTACCAGTAGGCGCGGCCGGGTTCGAGGCCGCACAGGTCCAGGTGGACGGTGTGGCCGTCGGCGGCCGGGGCGGCGGCCGTGCCGCTGCGCACGACACGGCGGAAGGCGTCGTCCTCGGAGAGCTCCCACTGGACGGTGATGGCGCCCTCGGCGGGCAGGCCGTTGCCCGGCTCGTGGGGCCGGGGGGCGAGCCGGGTCCACAGCACGACGGAGTCCGGCAGCGGGTCGCCGGAAGCCACTCCGAGGGTGAAGGGGTTTGCGGAGAGGGGGGTCATGCCGTTCAGATTGCGCGCCGCTGGGGCGCCTGTGAAGAGCCGCGTCACGGCCTTCGCCGGCAGTTCCGCCGCGCCTGCTCCGTACCCGCCCGAACGACTCGTTCCAGGTGTACCGTCCCAGGAGGCGAGGCCGGACACCACGGGGGAGGTGGCGCGGTGAGCCACGACGGAGACCCTCCGCAACCACAACCGCAACCACAACCACCCGAGAACCGCTTCTGGTCCCACGTGTGGAAGTACTGGGTGACCGCCGGCCTGGCCGTGGTGCTGGCGGCGATCCTCCCGGTGCTCTTCAAGGCGGGCCCCTTCGAGGCGGACGAGGCGGGCGGGCGCGACCCGACGACCGCACCCCCGCCGGCGACGAGCCCACCGGCCCCGGCCGGCTCGTCGAGCCCTGCGGGACCGGGGAGTCCGGGAGGCACGGGGGGCTCGGGGGGTTCGGGGAATTCGGGGGGTTCGGGAAGCACAGGGGGCACGGGCGGCTCGGGTAGTTCGGCCGGCTCCGCCGGCGCGGGAACGCCGTCCCTGCCGGGCACGCCCTCACGCACCCGGTCACCGTCCTCGCCCGCGGTGTCGGCACGGGTCGTCAGCGTCCTCACCCAAGGCCCGGTCACCCCAACGGTCACCAAGGTCCAGGTGAACGTGACCTTCACCGGCCTCAAGGGCCGGACGGCCAGCATCAGGTGGCACACCTACAACGACGTCACCAAGCAGAGCATGAGCGGCGACAGTGTGATCGGCTCCCCGGTCCTGGCCTGGGACAGCACGGACTGGCACCCCACGTTCCTCGTCCCGACCCCGTCGGTGCGCTGGCAGCTGCAGGTCACGGCATACGGCCCGGACGGCAGGCAACTGGCCACGAACCACTCCGACTTCACGTTCGGGTCGTAGCGGGCCGTGATCCGTCAGGCAGGGGCCGTCGCGCCGGGCCCCAGCCGGGCCGCCCGGGTGGCCAGTTGTGTGATCCGGGGCCAGTCGTGGCGGGCGAGGGTGGCCGGGGGGAGCATCCAGGAGCCGCCGACGCAGGGGACGTTCGGCAGGGCCAGGTAGGACGGGGCCGTGCCGGGGCCGATGCCGCCGGTGGGGCAGAAGCGGGCGCCGGGGAGCGGGGAGGCCAGGGACCGGAGGTACGGCGTGCCGCCCGCGGCCTGCGCGGGGAAGAACTTCATGTCGCTCACCCCGCGCTCCAGCAGGGCCATGACCTCCGAGACCGTCGAGACGCCCGGCAGGAACGGCAGCCCCGTCCCCCGCAGGGCCTCCAGGAGCGGGTCCGTCCAGCCCGGGCTGACCAGGAAGCGGGCGCCGGCGCGGACCGCCGCTTCCGCCCCGGCCGGGGAGAGGACGGTCCCCGCGCCCACGACCGCCTCCGGGACCTCCGCGGCGACGGCCCGTATCGCATCGAGCGCCGCTTCCGTCCGCAGCGTCACCTCGATCGCCGGCAGCCCGCCCGCGACGAGCGCGCGGGCGAGGGGCACCGCGTCGGACGCGTCGGAGAGGACGGCGACGGGGAGGACGGGGGCGAGGCCGAGGACGGAGGCGGGCGCCGGGACGGGCGTGGCGGCGGTCACGGGGCCATCCTGCGCACCGCCGCCACTTAACGCAACAGCCGTTGCACTATATGCAACGAAGGGCCGCGAGGGGCCCTCAGAGCTCGGTCACCACCACGTCGAGCGCCCACGGCTTGCCGCCCTTCGCGGGCGCGCCGCCCTCCACCGCGTACCCGAGGCCGCGCAGCGCCTCCGCGAGCTCCGCCGGCCCGGCCGGCTCCGCGCCCGCCGTCAGCAGGTCCCGGACCAGCCGGCCCTTGGTGGCCTTGTTGAAGTGGCTCACGACGGACCGCTTCTCCACCCCGTCCACGACCTTCGACTGCAGCACCCGGACGGTCGCCGTCCGCTCGGCGAGCGCGCCCTTGGGCTTCCACGCGGCGGCGTACGCGGCCGACCTGAGGTCGAGCACCATCCCGTCGCCCGCCTCCTGCGGCAGGTGGTCGTCCATGACGCCGCGCCAGTACGCGCCCAGCGCGCCCAGGCCCGGCAGCTTCACGCCCATCGAGCAGCGGTACGAGGGGATCGCGTCACCGACCCGGACCGCTCCCCACAGCCCCGAGAAGACCAGCAGCGAGCGCTCCGCCCGCTCCCGCGCCGCCGCGTCCAGCGAGGCCAGGCCGAGCGCGTCGTAGAGGACGCCGGTGTAGACCTCGCCCGCCGGGCGGGTGCCGGCCGTCCGCAGCGCCGCGTTCTTCGCGATCTCGCCCCGCAGCCCCGGGGACAGGCCGAGCACCTCCGCGGCTTTGTCCTCGTCGCCCGCGCAGAGCTCCACGAGCTCCGCCAGCACGGTCTCCCGCGCCGCGGCCAGCCCCGGCAGCGACAGCGCACCGGCCTCCAGCGCGGCCCCGGCGCCGGAACCGACGGCGGCGGCCTTCCCCTCGGACGGCGGCAACAGCACGAGCACGGTGTCTTCTCCCATCGGTACGGATACGGGTCGGTGCGAGCAGAGGCCGCGGGCCGCGCGGCAGCGGCACCGGCCCGTCGGCACCGGTCCGCCGGCGCCGGCACCGGAACGCCCAGCACGCCCGGCCTCCCCGCACGCCCCGACGAGCCTAACGCCGACCCCGGCCCCCGGCTCCCGGCCCCGACGCCGCGCGCCACGCTCGCCGTGCCCCACGCCCGCACCGGAAATACGCTCGTCCCATGCCTCGCCGCAAGATGCACGTGACCGACGCGGACGGCAGCCCTCTGCGGGCGGCGCTGCGCCGGCTCCGCGAGGACACCGGGGTGACCGAGGAGTTTCCCGCCGACGCCCTCGCGGAGGCCGAGCAGGCCGCGCGCCGGCCGCGCCTCCCGGCGTACGACGCCACCGGACTGCCGCTGTTCACCATCGACCCGCCCGGCTCGATGGACCTCGACCAGGCCATGTACCTGGAACGGCGCGGCGGCGGAGGGTTCCGCGTGCACTACGCGATCGCCGACGTCGCCGCCTTCGTCCGCCCCGGCCAGGCCCTGGACGCCGAGGCGCACCGCCGCGTCATGACGCTCTACTACCCCGACGGGCGCGTCCCCCTCCACCCCGGCGTCCTCGGCGAGGGCGCGGCCAGCCTGCTCCCCGACCACAGCCGGCCCGCCCTGCTGTGGCGCTTCGACCTCGACGCCGACGGCCGCGTCGAGGGGACGGACCTGCGGCGCGCGCTCGTCCGCAGCCGGGCCCGGCTCGACTACGCGGCCGTCCAGGCCGCCGTGGACTCCGGCAGGGCCGAGGAGCCGCTGGCCCTGCTGCGCGAGATCGGGATGCGGCGCGAGGCGCTGGAGCGCGCCCGGGGCGGCATCTCCCTCAACGTCCCCGAGCAGGAGATCGTGCGCCGCGGCGGCCACTACGCGCTCGCCTACCGCACGCCCCTGCCCGCGGACGGCTGGAACGCCCAGATATCCCTGATGACCGGCATGGCCGCGGCCGGCCTGATGCTGCGCGCGGGCACCGGCATCCTGCGTACCCTGCCCGCCGCGCCCGAGCGGGCGGTCGACCGGCTGCGGCGCGTGGCGCGCGCCCTCGGCGTCACCTGGCCGGAGAACATGCCGTACGCGGTCGTCGTCCGCGCGCTCGACCCCTCCCACCCCCAGCACGCGGCCTTCCTCCAGGAGTGCACGGCGCTGCTGCGCGGCGCGGGCTACACCGTCTTCGACCGCGAACGCCCCGCGGAACGCCCGCTGCCCGCGGACCCCGGCCACGCCGCCCTCGCCGCCCCGTACGCGCACTGCACCGCCCCCCTGCGCCGCCTTGTCGACCGCTACACCGGCGAACTGTGCCTCGCCGCGGCCGCCGGCACCGACCCGCCCGAGTGGGTGCGCGCCGCGCTCGACGCCCTGCCCGCAGAAATGGAGACGGGGGCGCGGCGCGCCGGCCAGGTGGAGCGGGAGTGCGTGGACCTGGTCGAGGCGGCGCTGCTGCGCGACCGGATCGGCCAGGTCTTCGACGCCTACGTGGTGGACGTGCAGGCGGACCGCCCGACCGCGGGCACGGTCCATCTCTACGAGCCTGCGGTGATCGGTCACATCGAGGGCGACGGCGACGGCCCTCCCCTGCCCCTGGGGCACCGCATGCGCGTCCGGGTGATCGAAGCGGACCCCGGCCGCGACAAGGTGTGGTTCGCCCCGGCCTGACCGGGAGCGGCCGCGACGGCCTCCCGGTTCTCCCGGGGCGATCGTGACAGCCCCCGCCAGGTAGCATGGTCGGCACGGCGGACGAGCCGGCCGGGCGGCCGCGTGGGGTCTTCGGATCCCCCGAGGAACGTCCGGGCTCCATACGGCAGGGTGGTGGGTAACGCCCACCCGGGGTGACCCGCGGGACAGTGCCACAGAAAACAGACCGCCGGAGGCCGCGAGGCTTCCGGTAAGGGTGAAACGGTGGTGTAAGAGACCACCAGCGCCTGAGGTGACTCAGGCGGCTAGGTAAACCCCACCCGGAGCAAGGTCAAGAGGGGCCGCCTTCGCGGCGGCCCTGCGCGGACGATCGAGGGCTGCCCGCCCGAGTCCGCGGGTAGACCGCACGAGCCTGCCGGCAACGGCAGGCCTAGATGGATGGCCGCTACCCCGGGCCCCGCAAGGGACCCGGGTGACAGAACCCGGCGTACAGGCCGACTCGTCCGCCTCTAACCCCCTCTGACCTGCGAAAACAGGCTCAGAGGGGGCTTCTTTTTTGGCCCTGGGGAGAATCTGGGGAGAATCCGCCGGAGCTCTCTGCGTCCCGGCCTGCGTCTGTACCGCCGCGCGGGCGGCGAACGCCAGCAGCGAGCCGAGGGCGGCCACGCCCCGGGCCCCGGACTTCGGCATGAAGTGCACGTAGGTCCGCAGCGTGAACGCCGGGTCGCTGTGACCGAGCCAGGCAGCGAGTTGAACGATCGTCTCGCCGGCCGCCAGGACGATCGACGCGAAGGTGTGGCGGAGGGCGTGGAAGCCGTCCTCGCGCGGCATGGACCACTTCACGCGCCGCAGTGACGGGCGACCGGGCCGCGGGACGACGGTGATCTCCGGCTCCGGGATCACACCGGCCGCGACAAGGGCCGGCTTCCAGTGCTTCTCGTCGAACGTGGACCGGTTGATCGCACCGCCGCTCTTCCCGCCGGTGCGCGTGGTGGTGACCAGCAGACGCACCGTGACCAGCGGGCGTTTGTCCCACGCAAGGTTCGGCCGGTCAGGGTCGACCCACGGCAGCGTGACGTCCACCGTGCCGAACTCGGCGATGTGCGCATTGACGGCTTCGGCGAGCTCGGGCGGGCAGGGCGCCTCACGGGTCTTGTTGCCCTTCGGCGGGGCGAACGCGAGCTTGCCGCCGATCTTGACGACCTGCCGGGTCACCTGGATGACGTCACCGTCCATGTCCTCCGGGGAGAAGCCGAACGCTTCGCCCTGCCGGAGCCCTGAGCCGACGGAGAGGTCCACGAGCACGCGGTACCTGCCGGCAAGGGCTCTCCGCACCGCCGTGACCGTTTCGAGCGGCCACGCCTTTGCCTTGCTCTCCGGCTTCTTCGGTGGCTTCAGGTCCGGGTCACGAAAGGGGTTCGCGCCGATGCGCTTCGCCTTGTGCGCGGCCTGCATGATGCTGGAGAAGTGGCGCCACGTTGTCCGCAGCGTGTTGACGTCGATGTCCTCCTCGGCTCGGGTCTGCCACTCCTTGACCTCGTCGAAGCCAATCTGGTTCAGCATCAAGTGGCCGACGTGCGGGAGTATGTGCTTGAAGACGCGGGGCCGCATCGACTCCTTTGTCCCCGGCGGCACGCGAAGGGTCGGCCACCACTTCTCCTCGACGTACCACCGGAGCGTGACGTTTCCGTCGCGCGGGTCGATGAAGGTGCCTCGGGTGCTGTCGGTCTGCGAAGTGGAGAGCCAAGTCTTGGCGTCTTCAAGGAGGTTGAAGGAGCAGTCCGCGACGCCGGGTATACCGGCCACCTTGTAACGCTTTCCTATGCCGTAACGGGCAGTCCGTTTGCGCTTTCCGGTGACCGGGTCCTTCTTCTTGGTCAGCCAGCGATCCTCAATGTATCCAGGCATTCAAGTTCGTTTCTGTACAGGCGAAGCCGCACACGAAGCATGTGCTCCGTGACTTGCAGCTCCTGCGCCGCTTCTTCGTAGGAGTGCGCCCAGCGCATCGCAGCCTCAAGGGCAGCGGTAGAGATCAGCCGGCGGGCCGCCGCCTCATCGGCGCGGCTCTCCTGCCGGCGACCCCACGTCCGGGCGGAGGGGTGCTCGATCCCGCGACAGTCGACGTCACCGCGTTGCGCGTGCTCCAGCTCGTGGGCGAGCGCGCAACGCTCCTGGACGGTCGTGAGGCGGTTGGCGACGATGATCAGGCGGCGGGACGGCACCCACCATGCCCACGAGTCGGAAAGCTCTGCATGCCGAATGTGCAAGCCGAGTTCTTCGGCCCGCTCCCAAGGGGAGTAGGGCTCGCCGGCGGTTTCCGGCACACGGGTGCACACGGGGCCGACCAGTGAAAGCCGCGCGATGCGGCCTTTCCGATCGAAGGCATGGGTCATCGTTCGTTCCCCCAATTCAAGCGAGAAGTAGCCATCTGATCATGAATGGATGCACAGGTACGTGCAAGTGGCATTCATCGTGGTATTCGCTTGAAGTGGGGTATGTCTGGAACGGGGTTGTTACAGGTTTTCGTCGTCAAACTGGCGGATGGCTTCCTCCACCGCGCGACGGTCGCTCTCGGGTCCGCCGTCGCCCTTGGGCGAGTGGGCGACCGCTTCGAAGTGTTCTTGCGTCAGCCTGGGGCGTTCCGACTGTGCCCGGATGGTGGCGGCGAACAGCCTTTGAGTGGCCGCCTCGAAATCCGCAATCGCCTGCGGCGGGGCCCCGTGCTGCTGGCACGCCATTTGGAACTTGAGTGCGCCGTACATGGCTTGGGAGACCCGGTCCAGGCTCGGCTGCACTTCTACGACCGGGGTGGCCGGCGCGGGGGCGGGGCCGCCCGACAGGATGTCGTCGATGCAACTGGGCGCCCACTTCAGGGCGTCCGCGATATTCGTCAGCGTGTACGGGCGGCGGCCTTTCGGTGCCACGCCCTTCTCGGCGTTCTTCACGCTGCCCACGGACACGTTGGCCCGGTCGGCGAGCTGCTGCTGACTCAGGCCCTGGCGTTCCCGTTCCTGCCGCAGGGCGGTGCCGAGTCGCTGCCAGCGCTCGTTTGACTCGTTCACGATCCTTGCCCCGTCGTTGGCTCGTGGTTCCCCTGGATATAGCCAAGGTACGTCCCCCCTCTCTTGATCTGCAACGCATGGGAACGCGTTGCAACGCCATGGAACGCCAACGAGCCAACGATGTCAATCGAATGGTTTTGATCGCTTGTTTCGTTGCCCTTCGTTGTCTAAGTTGATGGCGCGGGGTGCAACAAGGTCCCCGCTGAACCCAGGGGGGTTTTGTGATCACTGGTGCCGTCATCGGCTCATCCGCGGCCCAGGGGGACGTCATCCGGCCCGCTGTCCTGCGCACCGCGCAGGCCGCCGCGTACCTCGGCGTTGCCGTCCCCACCCTGCGCACCTGGCGCCACCGCCGCCGCGGACCCAAGTCCTTCCGCATGGAAGGCCACGTCGTCTACCGGCTCGCCGAGCTGGACGCCTACCTGGATGCCTGCGAGGCGGCCGACTCCCGGTCCAACTCCGAGCTCAACCCGCTCAACCGGGCACCGCGGCCGAAGCGCGACCGGTCCGGTCGCAGGACAGATGACCGGTGCGCGGCATGAGTGCCTGGATCATCATCGGATCCCTGCTCGTAGCCGGTGCGACCGTGGCGTGGCTGCTCCACGCCGAAGGCGTACCCGGCCGCCGACGTGGCCGGCACCGCGGTGGTGACGTCCGATGACCGCACCGCCGAGGACCGTTCATGTTGCGCAGTTCCGTGCCGAGCGCCGCGCGAACCAGCTCTTGCAGCGCATTCGGGCAACGGTCGGCCGTGACCAACTCCGGTTGGTCCAGGCGCTGATTGTCGACCACGGCCTGACGCGGCCGGAGTTCTCCGCGAACGACTTCCGCGACCTGCTCCCGGACCTGCCGCACGGGCTCCTCGGCGCCGCGGTGCGCGGCCTGGCCGCGTCCGGCACGATCACCGCCACCGGCCGGACGGTGCCGAGCACGTCGCCGGCGACGCACGGCCACCGCATCAGCGTCTACCGCATCACCGCGGCGCCGGAGGAGACAGCGCCCGCAGTGTGAACGCGCCCGACCGGCGACCAGGACCGGCGGGCCGCGTGCAGTCATCAGTACCAGGGGAGGGAACAGAAACATGTGGGCGCGGCTGGACGACGGCTTCCACTCACACCCGAAGATCATCAGGGCGGGCAACGCCGCCGCCGGTCTGCTCGTGCGAGTGATCTCGTATGCGGGGCAGCACCTGACGGACGGCATCGTCCCGGGCGCGGTCGTGCGTGAGTACGGGACCGCCCCGCAGATCCGCAAGCTGTCCGCCGTCGGATTGCTGCACACCGCCGGGCACGAATGCGCGCGCTGCCCGCAGCCGGACCCGGGCGACTACCTCGTCCACGACTTCCTCGACACCAACCCCTCCCGGGCCCGCGTCAACGCCGACCGCGAGCGCGCCGCGGAGCGCCAACGTGAAGCACGAGCGGCGAAAACTGCCGCTGCTTCGGGGACGAACCGCGCGCGATCCACATCCGGTTCACGCCCGAAGCGCACACGAAACGACGCTGATTCGACGCCGCATTCTCCGGCGGCGCCGCAGGTCAAGGGGGTGCGTCACGCCGGACGCCTCGCGGGCGCGCACGCTGACCCGACCCGTCCCGACCCGAGTTCTATCCCTGACGGGATAGAACAGTCCCCCCTTCACCCCCCACAGCGCACAGCGACCGGGCCGGAGGCGGCCGGCGTCCCTGCCTTCGCACAGCCCCTTGCGGATCAGCTCACCGCGGCCGGATGTCACGTGGGATGGCGGACCGACAGCAGCGACCGCGATGCACTCCGCCGACACCTCGACCGCATCCCCGCCGACCGGCTCGTGGACGCCGCACGCCGCGCATGGAACCCCGCCAACCCGCCAAGGACCATTCGCTACCTGCTGAAGGTCTGGGACGCCCTGCCCGACACCCCCACCGACGCACCCGCCGCACCTACCCCCGGCCCCGTCGTGGAACGGCACCAAGCCGCCGCGGACGACCAGTTCGCCCGAGCCATGGAACGCGCCCGCGCCCGCATGGCCGCCGAAGACGCAGCCGAGACCGACGCACAGAAAGCCCTGATCGCGTGACCCCTGAAGAAACGGTTGCCCTGACCCGCTACGTCCGCGCCATCTGCCCCGGCCAGCGCTTCGACGAGTACACCCCGGACGCCTGGCACGACGTCCTCGCCCCCTACAGCCTCGCCGACGCCCGCGCCGCCGTCGTCGCCCTCGTGGACAGCGGCAAAGCCTTCGTGGCCGTCGGCGAGATCACCGCCAAGGTGCGCGAGCTGCGCGCCGGCCGGTCCCGCCACATCCACGGCCCCGGGCAGCCACCGGAGATCCCCGACGCCGACCCCGACGACATCCCCGCCTACCTCGCCGCCGTCCGGGCCCAGCGCATCCGCGCCGCCGACCCCACCGCCCGCCGCCGCCCCCTGGCCGAACTCCTCGCCGCCACCGGCCGCCACATCCCGAAGGAATCCCGACGTGCTCCCCTTCAAGATCAGTCCACCGCCCTACGTCCCCCGCAGCGATGACTACCGGGTGCCCTGCACGTCCGCCCCCGAGCTGTTCTTTTCCCCCGACCGGCAGGAACTGCCCGACGAGCACGCCGAACGCATAGTCGCGGCGAAGCGCATTTGCTCCGGCTGCACGATCCGTGCCACGTGCGGTGCCTGGGCGCTCGAGAACCGGGAGTGGGGCATCTGGGGCGGCCACACCGAGGCAGAACACGGCTACCGACCCACCACCCGCCGCCTGGTCACACGCACGGAGGCCGCCGCCGCATGATCCGGGACACCGCGAGCACCATCACGGACGCCCGCCTGGACGACCTTTACGAGCGGCTCGCCACCGCCGCCCACATTGCCGACACCCTCCTGAGCACCACTCGCCGACACGGGGAAGTAGTGACGGCCCTCCGCGCCCTCTGTGTCGGCGACATCACCCCCGAGGACGCCATAGCCCATTCCGCCGGCTGACGCCGCCCGCAACGAAGAGAAGCGCCAATGACGCACACCGACCGCCCCACCTGCATCATCTGTCCCCGACCCCTGTGGGACACCGAGCAGCACCGATACGCCTGCCGTCCCTGTGAACGACGGATTGCCGATCACCTCGACCAGCTCCCGGACCTCGTACACGACCTGCACGGCCTACTCACTCCCGGTTCCGGCCGCGGACTCGACGGCCCTCGCGCCCGCGTCAGCAGCGAACCGAAGGCACCGATCCGCCTCGACATCCTCGACCGCATCGCCGCCGCCACGGCCACGCTCGACAGCTGGCTCGCCGACTGGCACGACCACCTCGAATGGGCGCCCCCCTCGTACCGTGCAGACCCGCTCACCGAGGCCGCCGCCGCACTGCGTACCAACCTCCCCTGGGCAGTTGAAAAGCACGCTGCCGTGGACGACTTCGCGCGGGAAATCGCCGAGTTGCACAGCGACGCAACGGGCTTCCTCGACCCTGCCCGGCGCGCCCGTCGTATCGGCCACTGCCCCGCCCCCGCGACCGATGACCCCACGCAGGCGTGCGGTGCCGTCTTGCGCTACGTCCCCGGGGCAACCACGGTCACGTGCCGGTGGTGCGGAACGGTCTGGGACGCCATCGACCTGGGTGCCGCCTTGGCCCTAGGCGCGTTGTCCCGACAGGTCGCGTGACGAACCTGACGGTGAATCGTTCCGTCCGTGCGCCCCGGCGCGGGTCCTGGTGGGGCTTGTACCGGGGCGCAGGAGTTCACGAGAACCTGACCGAGCGGAACTTCTGCCGGGCATTGCCTACGCCAGTCTTGGCCTTGACGGAGTATCGGTTGCCGGTGCAGTTGGTCTCCGACCATGTCGTGGCTTTTGTGCTGGCCCTGTTATTGGCAGCGAACGCGGGCTTGGTCTTCTCCGGGTCTGCCGCCTGCGGGATGACGATGCATTCCTTGCTTACCGGGTTGTTCAGGTAGCCGAACTGGTTGGCTCCATTCGCGTCGACGTAGGTGTAGGAGAACTCGCCCTCAGCGGCGGAGGCCGGGCCGGGAGCGGTGAGCAGAAGGGTGAGGGCGCAGGCAGCGGCGGATGCGATGGCGCGTAGGCGCATCAGGTGGAATCCTCACGTCGCAGGGGGTTACTCAGGCAACCCCGCACTGCCCAGCGCACCGCACGTGTAAGCCTTGCCCCGACCGAACCGGGATGACGAAACGTTAATGCGTCCCCCGGTCGGAGTAGTCCCGTACAAGAGTGCGCCCGCTCCTGGCGGGCCGTGGCTCGGCCTGCACTGAAGCGGGCGACGCCCGCGAGAGGGCGGTCACCCCAAGCCCCCTTGGGGCTTGGGCGCCACTCAGGGGGCGTGGGCGCAGGGGTAGGCCCTACGCACCCTTGGTCAGGCTCTCGACGATGCCCTCGGCGCCCGTAATGAAGTTCTGGACCGTTTCGACAGTGGCGGCGGCCGTGTTGACGACCGTGCTGTCATCGGTGTCGGCGATGGCGGGTGTGGTGAGGGCGCCCAGGAGCGCGGCGGTTCCTAGAATGACGGCGGCGATACGACGCATGGCTACATGCCTTTCGAGCAAGGTGGGTTGGGCCCGACTCGGCGGCTGGTTCGAGTCGTACCGCAATTGCCCAAGCGGAACGTCATATATGCGCCATTCACCCGAACGGGCAGAGAGGCTCCTCGCTTGCGAGGCAGCCCCCGAGGGCGCGTCCGGTGAGTCAGTCACGAACCACCGGACAGTGCCTAACCCGCCCCACGCCGAGCGGAGTGGGACACCAACCGCGGCAGTCCTGCGACCGGGCGGGCAGGCCCTAGCTGTCTGACCAGCACGGGTGTTTGGGGTTTCCCTCCGACCGTGTCACACTCAATCGCAGCACCCCCCGTATGTCCGCATACCGGTGCGAAAGCCAGAAAGCCCCTTCGGCCCCTCTCCCCCCCCGGGCCGGAGGGGCTTTCGCGTATCAAGGGGGTGGCAGACGCACGTGTCCCCAAGTACCCCCGTCATCTGCGACACCGTCGCCGCCGCCGCTTACGTCAAGGTCACGCCGGCAACGGTCCGCCAGTGGATACGCCGCGGCCACATCCAGCGGACCGGATACGACACCGCCGGCCGGGCCCTGGTCGATCTCCGCGAAGTCCGCGCCTACCTAACCAAGCGGAGCGCCACGGCAGCGTGAGCGCCCGCACGAAAGGCCGCGCCGTGTCCCAACTGGCCCTGATCGACGCCGCACCCGTGACTACCGGGCGCGGCCTTCCGGGCATACAGCCCTTCTCCGTCCTCCGGACAGACCTGGGACCGTGGCGGGACCGCCGCCGTGCCTGGGAAGACCTCGGACTGCACAGCCGGCGGGGGCGCGAGCACGTCACCACGTACAGCACGGTGGACGCCTTCGGCCGGAAGATGGCCGAGGTCAACGGCGGTCTCTCCACCTTCGACCCGGTCCTCGCCGAAGCCTCCTATTCCTGGTACTGCCCGGAAGACGGGCGAGTCCTTGACCCCTTCGCCGGTGGCTCCGTGCGCGGCCTCGTGGCCGCCAACGGTGGTTACCAGTACACCGGCATCGACCTCTCCCCCTTCCAAGTCGACGCCAACGAGGAAGCCGCCGCCAACTGGCGCGCCCGTGACCTACTCGCAGCCGAACCCCGATGGATCCTCGGCGACGCGCTCGAAGAACTCCCCGAACTGGCGACCGCACACGCGGACTACGTCTTCACCTGCCCGCCGTATCACGACCTGGAGCGGTACAGCGATCACCCGGCGGACCTGTCCACCATGAGGTGGGCGGAGTTCGCCACGGCGTACAGCGCGATCATCGCGGAGACCGTCCGCTGCCTGGCGCCGGACCGATTCGCCACCTGGGTCGTGGGGGAAGTGCGCGGCAGCACCGGACACCTGCGCGGCCTGATCCCGCTCACCATCGCCGCCCACGAAGCCGCAGGCGCCCGCCTGTACAACGACGCCATCTTGGTCAACACCCTCGGCACCGTCCCCATGCGGCTCGGCGCGCAGTGGCGCGCATCCCGCCAGCACGGGCGCCACCACCAATACGTCCTGACCTTCGTCAAGGGCGACCCCCGGAAGGCCACGGCCGCACTCCCGTCTCTGTAACCCCGCCGTCCCGCCCGCACGCGGGGATGGCAGATCCCGCCACGGTGGCCCCCTGCCCGGGGCAGCCGGTTCGACTCCGGCCGGGACCACTGGGGAGTCCGTACCGCCCATTAGTAACCGGTCCTCGGTCCCGCCCCCGAGGACGAGCCGAACGGGGTTGCAAGCCCGTGCGGACTCCCCACGCCCGCCTGACCCAAGGGAGAGGTGCGCGGCCACTGTGCGGCATCCGCCGCAGTTATGCCGCAGAGGTCCGGGTTCGAACCCCGGGGCGGGCACCAGTTCCACCGTCACCGACCTGCCCGGAGGTGACGCGCCCTGCCCTGGCACACCAGCAACCGGGCCGCCCGCCTGCCGGGGAATTGGTCGGTGATCCGCACCCGCGTCCTCGCCCGTGACCCGGTGTGCCGCATCTGCGGCGTCCGCCCGTCGACGCAGGTCGACCACATCAAAGCCATGACTGACGACCACCGCGACCGGGTCCTACAGGGCGTGTGTGGCCCCTGCCACGCCCAGAAGAGCGCGGCGGAGGGCGCCGCCGGCCGTGCGCGCCGCCCCGGCCGGCGCCGCCCCGATGACCCTCACCCCGGCCGCCTTGATCACTCTGAGTGACGGGCCTGGCGGTTGGCCCTGGGGGGTGTCCCCCCTCCCCGGATCTGACCCAGGGCGATGGGCAATGCACCCGCCATCGTGTACGGGTTTCCGAGCCCGCGAACGGTGGCCCATGACCACGTTGCCCGTGCATCACGCATCCTGCTGCTACTCAGGGTGGCCTGCCGAGGTCGTGAGGCAACGTGCGGGAACCGCCTGCCACGACGAGTAGCCCGTCCTCCCTGGACGGCCGGCCCGGGGCGTCAGCAGGCGGTCTTCCGCTCCCCCTCTTTGTCCGAGCACACGAGTAGCCGGAGGTGATCGCGTGGGCGCCCGAGGACCCGTACCGAAACGGTCAACCGAACGACGTCGCCGCAACAAGGACGGTGGCGAACCGGTAAGCGCAGCGTCGGCACCGGGCACGGCCGAGTGGCCGGAGCCGGACGCCGGTTGGCACGCCATCGCTCGTGACTGGTACTGCTCCCTGTCCACCTCGGGGCAGGCGCAGTTCTACGAGCCGTCCGACGTGGCCACGGCCCGGTACGTCGCCGAAGCCATGAGCCGCAACCTCGCCGCCGGACGGTTCTCCGCCCAGCTCTTCGCCGCCGTCTCCTCCGCCATGACAGAACTCCTCACCACCGAAGGCGCCCGCCGTCGAGTCCGGATCGAACTGGAGCGGGAGCCGGTCGGGCAGGAGACCCCCGCCGGCGTCACCGCTATCGCCCACTACCGGGCGGCGCTCGGCGCCTGAGAAGTGGTGCCAAAGCCTCGTGAGGTCCAGGCGTAACCGTGAGGCTCATCCGACGTTTCTCAGGATGATCATTCCTTATGACCTGGAGGAACGTATGCGCGTACGCACTGTCCTGGCGGTAACGGTCTTCACGGCGACGGCGCTCTTTGGCGGCGCCGGCCTGGCGACCGCCGCTCCCCAGGGCTGCACGGCACTGGATGACCAGTACACGCTCCCGGTGAACAAGATCGCTGGCGAGCGGCTGGAGTTCGTTATCGGCAAGGAAGGCAGGGAAACCTTCGTGGACAAGCTGTTCTGCGTCGACGTGCTCAGGATGGGCTGAGCCAGCCCATGGAGAGTGCCCCGCAGCGGGGGTAGCCTGCGGGGCACTCTTGCATCTCGCCCCTGCTTCGCGAACGCCCTCACACAGAGATGCGAAATGCCTTCGGCCCTGGGCTCGGACACGCTTTCTGGCCTCCGCGCCTTCGGGGGGTGGTCACCGCGGCTGCCTCCGTTGCTGAGGAAGACCTTCCGCCGGACGTCATCGAGCCCGTGGCCCTCGGGCCGACATGGAAGCGCGACGAGTCCGGGCGGTTCGTGCTGCCGGAGCTCTCGTTGGGCTGGCACGTCCTGTCGTGGACGGCCCAGTACCTTCAGCACTCCGCCGGCCAGCCGTGGCGGTACACCCCGGAACAGGCCCGGTTCACGCTCTGGTACTACGCGATCGACCCGGTGACGGGCCGCTTCCTGTACCGGGACGCGGTCTTCCAGCGACTGAAGGGCCACGGCAAGGACCCCCTTGCCGCGACCTACGCTGCCACTGAATTCGTCGGGCCGTGTCGCCCGTCGGGACAACTCGCCGGCCCCGGTCATCCGTCGGGCGTACCGGTGGGGCAGCCGCTCGGGCAGCCCCACCCGGAAGCGTGGGTCCAACTGGCCGCGGTCACTCAGTCGCAGACCCGCAACACCATGACGATCTTCCCTTCGCTCTTCAGCCCGCGGGCCGTCGAAGAGTTCTCAATCGACCTTGGTAAAGAGGTCATTTACGCGCACAAGGGCCGGGCGAGGATCGAGGCAGTCACCTCTTCACCGCGAGCTTTGGAAGGGGCCAGGGCGTCCTGGAGCTTGATCAACGAACCGCATCACTGGCTCGCCACCAACTCGGGCCATGAGATGGCGGCCGTCATCGAGCGCAACGCCACCAAGTCCGCAGATGGCAGTGCCCGCACGCTTGCGATCACCAACAGCTACGAGCCGGGCGAGGACAGCGTCGCTGAGCGGACGCGGGAGGCGTGGGAAGCTGCGCAGGCCGGCCGTGCTGTCGACACCGGACTCCTCTACGACTCCTTGGAGGCACCGCCCGGCGCGAAGCTGAACGCCGCGTGGGCGCCGAAGGTGATCGAGGCCGTGCGCGGCGACGCCACCTGGCTGGACATCGACCGCATCGTGGCCTCGATCCTGGACGTCCGTAACCCGGCCAGCCGGTCCCGGCGCTTTTGGTACAACCAGGTCGTGGCCGCCGAGGACGCGTGGCTGGCCCCGTATGAATGGGACGCCTGCACCCGCCCCGACCTGGCCCTGTCCGACGGGGACGAGATCGTCGTGTTCCTCGACTGTTCCAAGAGCGACGACGCCACCGGTCTGGTGGCCTGCCGCATGTCCGACGGCCACGTGGTCACGCTCGGAGTCTGGCAGCGCCCGCCGCAGGTCGACGTGTGGAACGTGCCGCGTGAGGAGGTCGACGGCATCGTGGACGCCACGTTCGCCCGCTTCCGGGTGCTGGCGTTCTTCGCCGACCCCGGTACCGGAGAGGATCAGGACGACGGGCGCCGCTACTGGGACCGGTTCATCGACGCGTGGGCGGAACGTTACGGCGCCCGCCTCCTGGTCCACGCCACGACGACTGGCACCCGCCGGCACGCCATCGAGTGGGACATGGGTGGGGACCGGCGCCGCCAGGAGGAATTCACCGCCGCCGTAGAGCGCACCCACGTGGACATCCTGGAACGCCAGCTGACGCATGACGGCCACAAGGTCACGCGCACTCACGTCCGTAACGCGCGCCGCCGCGTGAACGCCTTCGGCGTCACGATCGGCAAGGAACACCGCGCCTCCTCCCGGAAGATCGACCTCGCCGTGTGCATGGTCGGTGCCCGCATGCTCCGCCGCTTGGTCATCAACAGCAGCAAGTACGGCAAGCGCCCGCGGGCGCGCGGCAAGGGACGCGTGATCGTCCTCGGCTAGGAGGTGCCTGATGGGTCACGAGCGGGGCGACCCATCAGGCGAGCTCTACTCTTCTGCGGAGCGCGGTTCGATGACGGAATCGGGCCCCGGATACACGAGAGACTCGTGGCCGTTGGCGAACCTGACCAGGTATGGCGGCGCCCCTTCCGACCCGCGAACCTCCACGATTTCGCCTGTCTGATCCGGCATGCCCACCGCTCGCGCCTTGATGCGGACGCGGTCCCCAACTTTTGCGTGCATGCGCCTCACCCGCCTTCCCTGAGTTCGTAGAACCAGCAAAGATCCGGAGAGGCACTACCCAGACGCCGCAGTCGCTATCCCACTCAGTAGATACGAACTGTAGTCGGGTAATCACTCTCGGCGCTGATGTGTCGATACGGCCTGTCCGATGGGGCGGAGATGAAGTGAGGGAGCCCCGCCACAGGTGGTGACGGGGCTGGTGAGCCGGACAGAGCTGGAGCGGAAAGCGCTAGAAGGGGCCGAGGCCGCTGAGGAGGCTGCTCAAGAGGGCGCCGAAGAAGCTGGTGAGGTCCATATAGAACTCCCATCACATAGTGGTGATTACAGCTTGAGGACGATGAGAGCTCCGCCTATGACACGGCCAGGCCGCCGCCATCACCCGCACGAGTACGCCGAAACGGTCAAGGACTGTCCGGCGGGTCGCTAGCGAAGCCAGAGCCGCACGGCAGCAACGGCCACAAGTTCCACCCCGGACAGGCCCTAGGTGCGAGGGGAGGAACTCCCCTTGACCACCCCTGCCCTGCCCTCCCTGTCCCTGTCGGACGCCGAACGGGACGCCGTCGCCATGCTGTCCGCAACGGCGACCGAGGATACGTGGCGCCTGCGCACCCTGGATTCGTACTACGAGGGCTTGTCGCGTATGGCGAACCTGGGCATTGCTGTTCCGCCGGCGCTCCAGGCCATCCGCACCGTCACCGGCTGGCCCCGCATCATCGTGGACGCCCTGGACGAGCGCCTGGACATCGACGCCGTCCGGTGCCCGCAGGACCCCGGGGCAGAGGAGATGGCGGGCGCCATCTGGGCGGCCAATGAACTGGCCGTGGAATCGCAGCTCGCGCACCAGGACGCGCTGGTCTACGGCCGCTCGTACCTCGCGGTCGGGGTGGACGACTTCGGCGATCCGCTGGTGTCGGTGGAGTCGCCGCAGCACATGAGCGTGGACTACGACGCCAGAACCCGCACCATCCGCGCCGCCCTGCGCCTGATCACCACCGGCTCGCAGCGCTCCGCCACCCTCTACCTCCCCGATCAGACCGTCTACCTGGAAGGTTCCGGGACCGGCTGGACCGTGGCCGACCGGCAGCCTCACAGCCTCGGCGTGGTCCCCGTCATCCGCCTCGCCAACCGGCAGCGCACCGCCGACCGCCGCGGCTCCTCGGAGATCACCGAAGAAGTACGCGCCCTGACCGACGCCGCGTGCCGAACTCTCCTCGGCCAAGAGGTCGCTCGAGAATTCTTCGCCGCCCCGCAACGGTACGTACTGGGCGCGTCGGAGGGCTCGTTCCAGGGCCCGGACGGCACGCAGCGCAGCGCGTGGGAGACCTACATCGGCCGCTACCTCGCGCTGGAGCGCGACGAGGACGGCGCCGTCCCCGAGGTGGGTCAGTTCCCGGCCTACGACCCGGCCGTCTACGGCCGCATTGTCGACACTTACGCGCGGCTGGTCGCCGGCGTGACCGCCCTGCCAGCCCACATGCTGGGGTACACCACCGACAACCCCGCGTCCGCCGAGGCCATCCGCAGCGCCGAGGCCCGCTTGATCAAAAAGGCCGAGAGGCGCCAGCGGTCCTTCTCCGGGCCCTGGTCGCGCGCCATGCGCCTCGCTCTCCAGCTCACCGGGACTACCGGCCCCGTGCCCGTGGTCGAGATGCAGTGGCGGGATGCGGCCACCCCGACAGTGGCCGCCCAGGCGGACGCGACCACCAAGTTGGTGGCTGCCGGGGTGCTGCCCGCGGATTCGGAGGTCACCCTGGAGCGGGCCGGTATCGACCGGGCGCAGCGTGAGCGCATCGCCCACGAGCGCCGCCGCAGCGCCGGCCGTGCCGCCCTGGACGACATCGCCGCCACCCTCCACCCCGCCGACCGCGAGGCTGCCGCGTGAGGATCTTGAGGGTCCTCGCCGACGGACACCGGCGCCGGCAGGAAGCCCTGTCCCGCGTGCTGCGCAAGGAGTACCTGGCGGCCTGGTCCCGCTACCAGGCCGCCACCACCAGCCCCGAGACCGAACGCGCATGGGCAGCGACCGTCACCCGCATGGTGCACAAGTACGGCCGGGCCTCCGCCGAACTGGCCGCGGACTACTACACCGAAGCGCGGACAGCGGCCAAGGCGACCACCACCTTCTCGGTGCCGGTCGCCGACCCGCCGCCCCTGACCCAGATCACCGCGTCCCGAAATGCCCTGCGGAAGTCGGCGGCACCCCGCCCCCGGGACGACGAGGAGGCCGCAGAACGCTGGCGCCTCACCCAGCGGGACCGCGACCTCGCCGCCGTGCAACGCCTCGCCGCCCAGGCCGGACGACGCACGATCGAAAACGCCGCACGGGCCGACCCCGCGGCGGTCGGCTGGATACGCGTCACCGGTGAGAAGTGCTGCGCCTTCTGCGCCCTGCTCGCCATACGCGGCCTGATCTACGGCGACCGGAAACGCGCCGTCCACACAGCCTCCGGAGACCCGTACCACGACCGGTGCGCCTGCTCCGTCGAGCCCGTCTTCCGCGGCCGGGCGTCCGACGACGAGCCGCAGATCGCCGAATGGGAAGAGCTGTACTACGACGCGTCGAGCGGCAAGTACGGCGCGGAGAAGATGCGCGCATTCCGACGGGCGTTCGAGGCGCGGTACAGCCGAGGCCGTAGCGCCTCAACCGCCTGACCTTCCCCTACCTCCCATCCCCAGGCGAGCGCGCCGACCCGCGCCATTCCCCTGCCCTTCGAGGCCCGTCACCGCAGTGACGGGCCTTTCTCATGCCCGGAGACCACCGCCGATGACTCACTCTGACCCCGAGACCGCCCCGGAAGGCACCGTCCTGCAGGACGGTGAGCCGAATCCGTGGGAGGACCCGGCCACCGCCCGCGCGGAGATCCAGCGCCTGACTGCCGAACTCACCAGCCATGCCGCCCGGGTCGCCGAACTGGAGCCCGCTGCCGCCGAGCTGCACCAGCTCCAGGAAGCCGGCAAGACCGAGGCCCAGAGGCTGACAGAGCGCGCGGAGGCCGCGGAGCGGCTGGCCGAGCAGACCCAGGCCGCGCTGGTCCGTGCCCAGGTCGCGCAGGCCAAGGGGCTTACCGAACGGCAGGCCGCCCGCCTGGTCGGCAGCACCCGGGAGGAGTTGGAGGCCGACGCGGACGAGCTGCTGGCCGACCTCACCCCCGCGGCCGGCCACCGGCTGATGCCACCCGACCCGTCGCAGGGGTCATCCGGCCAGCACACCGCCGCCGACCCGGCCGCGATGTTCGCCGGCCTCCTCCACAGTTCCCTCCACCGCTAAGGACGCTCCACCATCGCTACCGTCACCCCGATACAGACCCGCGGCGTCCCGTCGACACTGCTCCCGCCGGAGATCACAGGGCCGATCTTCGATCAGGCCGTGGAGTCCTCCGCCGTCATGCAGCTCGCGCGCCGTGTCCCCCTCTCCCTGACCGCCGAGACCGCTATCCCCGTCTCCGGTGACGTGCCGCTGGCCGACTGGGTCGACGAGGCCGGCACGAAGCCGCTGGGTTCCAGCTCCCTGTCCGTGCGGACTATGCGCGGTAAGAAGGTCGCCGTCCTGGTGCCGGTCAGTGCCGAGGTGGCCATGACCAACCCGGCTGGCGTCTACGCGCAGCTTCAGCGCGACCTGCCCACCGCCCTCGGCCGCGCCTTCGACTATGCGGCCATCCACGGCAAGACGATGGGCGGCGCCAAGGGGCCGTTTGAAGATCACCTGACCGCCACCCCCAACACTCAGGTTCTCGGCGCGACGGCACAGTCCAAGGGCGGCCTATACGCCGACGTCGTCACCGGTCTGAAGTCTGTTGCCGAGGCGGGATATGACACCACCGGCTTTGTCGCCGACCCGCTCCTGAAGCCCGAACTCCTTCTTTCCACCGACACCACAGGGCGGCCGATCTTCGTACCCGATCCGGCCGGGCAGGGCACCGTCTCCCGTGGTTCCCTCATCGGCTACCCGATTGCCTACAACAGGGGCGTCGGCGGCAAGCTGAACCGACAGACCATCACCGCCGACACCGGCCTGCGAGCGGTCGCCGGCGACTGGGACCAGGCCGTCTACGGCGTCGGCATGGACATCACGATCAAGACCACCGACGTCGGCACCTACGTCGACGCGGACGGTCACGTCCACAGTGCTTTCCAGGAGAACCTGATCTTGATGCTGTGTGAGGCCCACTACGGGTTCGCGGTCGGCGACAAGGCCGCATTCGTGACGTACACGACGCCGCCCACGCCGAAGAGCAAGCCGACGAAGGACCAGTTCACCCTGGCCGCGTAACCCCTGTCCGCTGGGGCCCTGAGAGATCCGGGGGGTGAGATATCGCCCCCTGGATCACCGCACAGCAGCTTGCCGACTTCCTCGGCCAGGACGTCCAGGAAGAGCGGGCGGCACTGATCATCACGCAAGCCGAGGCCCTGTGTATGGCCGTGGTGAGCCCCCTTCCCGAGGGCGCTGGAGCCGTCGTACTGTCCGTGGCTGCCCGCGCCTATGCCAACCCGCAAGGCATCGTGGCCGAGACTGTCGGTCCGTACAGCGTTCAGCGGCCCCAGTCACAGGCTGGCCTTTACATGACCCGTGACGAGCGCCGGTCCTTGAAGCTGATGGCCGGCCGCGGCGGCGCCTTCTCGATCAACCCCACCCCCGCAACAGCGGGACCGCCCCCGGGACGCCCGGCGTCGTGGGATCTGCCCTGGTGGTACGGACAGTGATCAGTGCGCCCACCCCCGGGTTCGGCGAGCTGGTCACCGTCCTGCGCCCCGGCACCTCAGTACGGGACGTGTACGGCAATGACGTGCACGGGCCCGATGAAGAGCACCCGGTATCCGGCTGCTCGATCGCCCCGCGGTCTGGAAGCGAAACGGTCGGGGGGCAGGACACCGTGGTCGAACACCTGGTGATCTTTGCCCCGCCGACGGCGGACATCCGCCCCACCGACCGCCTCCGCATCCGCGGCCTGACCTACACCGTCCACGGACCGGTGGAGGTCTACCGGTCCCCCCTCACCGGCACCACCGCCGGTGTGCAGATCGCCGCCCGCCGAGTCACGGGATAGCCCCTGCACTACGGCGTGTCCGGTGGATCAGGAACCACACTGTGATCCACCGGACAGGGCTGGGCGGGGTGTCAGACCAACTCGGCGTCCAACGTGATGTTCTTGACGCTCGCCAGCGCCTGGCTCACCGGGCAGTTCTTCTTGGCGTCCTCGGCTGCCGCCTGGAAGTCCGCCTTGGACAGGCCGGGGACGCTGGCCTTGACGGTCAGGGCAATGGCGACGATGCCGTCGCCGGGCTGGAAGGTGACGTCGGCCTGGGTGTCCAGGCTGGCGACGGTGCAACCCTTGCCGGCCAGGCCGTGCGAGAGGGCCATGGAGTAGCAGGTGGAGTGGGCTGCCGCGATCAGCTCCTCGGGGCTAGTGACGCCGTTCGGCTGCTCTGCGCGGGCGGGCCAGGAAACGGGGAACGTACCGATGGTGGAGGACGTCAGGGCCACATCGCCCTTGCCCTCCAGGAGGTTGCCTTCCCAGTGAGCCTGAGCAGTGCGCGTGGTTGCCATGGTGCATAACTCCCGTTTGTGGGTGAAAGCGATCACTTGTCAGCTTAGGATCTGTCCCATCGGGCAGGGTCTAAAACCCCAGGCCCTGCCCGGCGAGCTGAGCCACCGGACAGGCCCTAGTTCCAGACGCCGTTGGCCAATGTGGCCCGCCCATCACGCTGGCCTGCACCACCGGCACAGTGGTGGTGCAGGCCAGGCGTGTGACGGGCGATGTCAGCTCCGGTCGTCCATCTCGTCCTGGATGTCGTCGAAGGACTGTTGGCCCTGCTGCCTGGCCTGTTCGGCCCTCTGTCGCAGGCGCTCCTGCTCGCTCTGACCGCGCTGCTTCGCCTCGTCCTGCTTGCTTTGCAGCTTCTCCTTGGCCTGTTGCGCCTTGGCTTGCATCTCGTCCTTGATGCCCATGAGGATCACTCTTCCTGGGTGAGTGGGGCGGGTCCTCAATCACCGTGGCACAGGCGAGCGGATCACGCATTTTCGCCGTGCGGCTGCCCTGCCCGGGCAGGACTGGCCAACAGCATCCAGCTCCAGGAAGGGGGCCGTTGTCGTGCCACCGAAGGTGAAGATCAACCGGGCCGGGCTCCGCCAGCTCCTCAACTCCTCCATGATCACATCGGCATTGGTGTCGCACGCGGAGGAGATCAAGGCGGTGGCCGAAGCTACCGCCCCGGTGGACTCCGGCACCTACAAGGCGTCGTTCGAGGTGTGGGCCCGGCGCCGGATGGGCGTGCGCAAAGACCGCACGGGCGCCGTGGTGCTGAACACCGCACGTCACGCACGGTTCGTGGAGTACGGCGGTGATGGCGCCCCGGCGCACCACACCCTTCTCCGTGCTGCGACCAGCGGCCGGGGCACGTGATGTGGCCGGACGCTGAAGCGGCACTGGTCGCCTGGCTCACCCCCCGCCTGGGCGTGCGGGTGTGCACCGATGCCCCCGCCGACCTGGACCACGCCGTCCCCCTCCTGCGACTCCAGCGGATCGGGGGCGGCGATGACGGGTTCCGCCTCGACCTGGCCGTGGTCGACGTCGACGCCTTCGCCGTCACCAGGGCCCAGGCCGCCGACTTGGCCGCCCGTACCCGTGACGCACTCCTGGCCAACCTGCCCGGGGCCATCGCGCCGACGGCCGCCGCGGTCTTCACTGCTGCCTCTACCGTCTCCGCCCCGGCGTGGCGGCCGTGGGAGAACCCGGCCGTGACGCGGATCGGCGCCACCTACGCGATCCGCCTGCACCGGCACCCCTGAACCACCGCTGTGCCCCGCCTCCGCACCTTGGCGGCGGCCTGCCCTTTCGAAGGAAGCCCCCTCTTGATTCAGATCACCCGTGCGGCCGACCTGGCCATGGTCGGTGCGAACGGCGGCGGTTGGGTCGCGCCGGAAGGCACCGCCGGCCCGATCGCCCTCGGCGTCCCCGCCGCCCCCTGGGCGGGCCTGGGCGCCATCTCCGACGATGGACTGAAGTACGGCATCGACGAGGAGTCG
The DNA here is from genome assembly GCF_036961605.1 of Streptomyces sp. KLMMK. Classification (NCBI taxonomy): domain Bacteria; kingdom Bacillati; phylum Actinomycetota; class Actinomycetes; order Kitasatosporales; family Streptomycetaceae; genus Streptomyces; species Streptomyces sp. KLMMK. Next base: position 26,690 of record NZ_JBAMDC010000014.1, on the reverse strand, counting down.
AAGGAGTTCACCCCGTGGGGTGTCACCTCCGCTTTCCGTACCCAGGTCACCAAGTCGGTGCGGACTTTCGGAGTGACGATGTGGGAGACGAAGAGCCCCGTCGTCAAGAGCCTGATGTTCCGCATCCCCACCGCCGACCTCGCCCCCGGCCCTGACGGTGTGGCCAAGTTCGCGGAGACCGCATCCCCGTCGCCCGACCGCCGGTCGTTCTACTTCATCGTGGCCGACGGCGACTCGCTCGAAGGCTTCTACGTGCCATCGGGCGAGATCACCGACCGGTCCGACGTCCAGTACAAGGGCGAGGACATGGTGGGCTACGAGGTGAAGATCACCGCCTACCCGGACGCGGCGAACAACACCGTGTACCACCAGTTCACGGCGAAGGCCCCGGTCGTGCCGAAGGACCTGCCGACCACCAAGAGCTGACCCCGCCCCGGCCGTCCGCGCCCGCTACCCCTTCCCCCACCACCCCCGGCTCGGCCGGCTGAACTTCTAAGGACCCATGACCGTGACCACGACCGCCCCGTCCACGACCGACCGCGCCACGGCGGGGCAGGAGACCGACGCCACCACCGACTACGTGACGGTGGAGCTGGCCGGCTACCCCGTGCGCGCCCTGCCCTCGCAGCGCTGGCGCGCCTCCCACCTGCGCGCCCTGAACGCCGGTGACCTCGACCGCTTCGCCGAAGGCGTGCTTCACCCCGACGACGTCGACGCCTGGTACGACGTCGACCCGACGCAGGACGAGATCGGCGCGTGGGTCGCGCAGGTCGCCGAGGCCGGGGGCGAGGCGCTGGGAAAGTCCAGTGGACGCACCGGGTCCTCGAAGAGCACGCGGAAGCGGTAGAAGCCGACCTACGGCGGTACTACCCGGGTACAGACCTGCTGGATCTGCACCGGGGCCGTCTCACCTGGCGGCAGGTACGCGTGATGATCGAGCACCTGCCACCCGAGGCAGCGACCATGACCGCCCTGCGCAACAACGCCCCGCCGGCCGACCTCGACGCGCAGGCCGAGGGCGCCGACCCGTCCCGGGGCCGCTGGTCACAGACTGACCTGCTCCTCGCGCAGACCATCGACGCGGTCAACCGCCTCACGCATTACTACGCCCTGGTCAACACCAGCGGCGGCAAGCAGCCCGACCCGCCCTCACCGGTCCCGCGCCCCGGCGTTCCCCGCCCCCGTGACCACCGCCCGCGCATGAGCGATGCGGCGGCGCAGACGCTGTTGCAGATCATCAACGGCACCCCCGGCCCGCCCGCGTAACGCCCGCCTGTTCGGCGGCCACTCCCGAACGTAAGGAGGGCCGCCGTGGCGATCGTCGTCGGCTCCGTCGAGGTCCAGGTCATCCCCAACACCCGGGGGATCGGCCAGCGTTTGCGGACCGCGCTTGCGGAACCTGCCACGAGTGCCGGGCAGGAGGCCGGGCGCCTGGCCGGGCAGGCGTTCACGCAGGCCATGACCGCGGGTGTCGGCGGTGGCGCGCAGATCGGCACCACCCTCGGCCGCGACATCGCCGCCGCCCTCGCCCCCGCGATCCGCCGGGCCATCCCCGATGCCGTCCGCGCCGGCGGCACCCGAGCCCGCCAGCAGGCCACCCGCGAGGGCGAGCAGACCGGCGGCGCCTTCGCCCGCAGCCTGAAGACCAGGCTGGAGGCCGCGTTCAGGACGCTGCCGAAGATCACCATCGGCGCGGACACGGACGAGGCCGACGCGGACCTTCAGGCCCTGCGTGTGCGCATGGAGGCCCTGGCCGGCAAGACGGTCGGGGTCGACATCGACGCGGAAGCCGCCCGCGCGGAAGCGGAGGCACTCGAAGCCGAGCTTCTGCGCCTGGGGGCCGCGCACCCGGACGTCACGATTCGCGCGGACACCGCCGCTGCCCGCGCCCACCTCGCCGCAGTCCGCGAGGAGATCGACCGCATCACTGCCCGCCCCGGTGTCATCCGCCTGGAGACCGACGGCAGTTTCGGCGGCCGTCTGCGGGCGCAGGTCCAGGCCGCGCAGGCCGCCCTGCCCGAGATCAACATCGACGCGGACACCGCCCCCGCCCGCGCCCAGCTCGCCGCCTTGCGCGCCCAGCTCACCACCCTTGCCACGGCCCGGATCGGCATCGATGTCGACGCCGGCGCGGCCATGGCGCAGATCAACGCCGTCCAGGCCCGCCTGGCCGCCCTGGCCGCCTCGGACGCGGATATCGACGTCCGGGTGGATGCCGCACAGGCATCCGCCGCCCTGGCCGCCGTCCGCGCGCAGGCCGATGCCCTCAACGGCACGTCGGTCAATTTCGATTTCTCCCAGGCCCTGCTGGGGACGATGGGCCTCACCGTCGCCCTGGCCGGACTCGCCGCCGTTCCGGGCGCCGAGGTCCTCGCCGGGCAGGTCGCCGGCCTTGCCGCCGCCACCGTTGTTGCCGCGAGCGGGTTCGCCGTCCTCGGCGCCGTCGCCGTCCCGGCGATCATCGGGATCGCCCAGGCCCTCCAGGCCAGGAAGGCCGCGGAGGACGCTGCCACGCAGGCCAGCGACAACGGCGCACGAGCGGCCATCGCGGCCACGCAGCGCGCGGCACAGCAGGAAGGCGCGGTTCGGGCACTGGCCACGGCCCAGCGCAACGCCGCCGACCAGATCGCCGCGGCCCACCGGCAGGTCACCCAGGCCGAGGACGGTGTCCGCCGCGCTGAACAGCAGCTCACTCGCGCCCAGGAGGATGAGCGGCGCGCGCAGCAGGAGCTGACCCGGGCCCGCGCGGACGCCGTCCGCCAGCTCGAAGACCTCAACAACCAGCTCGCCGACTCCGCCCTGAACGAGCGGGCGGCCACCCTGCGCCTGACGCAGGCCAAACAGGACCTCGCCAAGGTCCGCGCCGACCCGGCCGCCGGCCAGTTGGAGCGGGACCAGGCCCAGCTGACCTACGACCAGGCCGTCCAGGGCCTGAAGGAGCAGTCCCTCGCGCACAAGCGCCTTGAGGCTGACACCCGACGGGCGAACGCGGTCGGCATCGACGGCGCGGAAGGGGTCCGGCGCGCGCAGGACGCCGCTGCGCAGGCCCACGAGCGGGTCGCCGACCAGGCGCGCGCCGTCGCCGACGCGCAGGCCCGGGTAGGCGATGCCGTCCGCGGTGTAGCGCGGGCGCAGGCCGCAGCGGCGGACGCCATCGCCAACGCCGAGCGGCAGGTGGCTGCCGCGCAGATGCAGACGGCCGACGCCACCTCGGCAGCCGACACCGCCGCGCAGAAGTACCAACGCGCGCTCGACGCCCTCTCACCCTCGGCCCGCGCCACCTTCGACGCCTTCGTGGCCCTCAAGGGCGCGTTCAAGGAGTGGTCCGCCTCCCTTCAGCCGGAGGTGATGCCGCTTTTCACCCGCGGCCTCGACGGCGCCAGGGCATCCCTGCCCGCGTTCACGCCGCTGGTACGCGCTGCCGCGGCCGGTACGCGGGAGCTGATGGACGCCACTTCGGCGGACTTCAAAACGCCGTTCTGGTCGCGCTTTCGCGATGACCTGACGAAGGCCATCCAGCCCGCAATCCGCAATACCGGTACGGCGGTTGGGTATTTTTTCAAGGGCTTTGCCGGTGCGCTGGACGCCGCGCTTCCCCACACGGAGGCATTCACTCAGCGCCTGGTCGATGAGGCGAAACGATTCTCCGACTGGGGCGAGCGTCTTCGGGACTCACCCGGCTTCGCCGCCTTCCTCTCCCGCATCCGCGAAAACGGCCCGGTAGTCGGCGGAATCCTCCGCGATATCGGCACCACCCTGGGCAACCTCTGGACGGCCCTTCAGCCGATGTCCGGGGTCACCCTCCTTTTCGTCGGCGACCTCGCCCGCCTGATCTCTCTGGTTCCTCCGGGCGTCCTGGAGGCCATCGGCGTTGCGCTGATCACCATCAGCCTCGGCCTGCGGGCCGTCGCCCTGGCGGAATGGCTGGTCAACACGGCCACCGGCGCCATGGCCGTCCTGCTCCAGGCGACGCCCATCGGCTGGACGATGGACCTGGTCCTGCTGGTCATCGGCGCCCTCGTCGCCCTCGGCCTGGCCGTCGTCTACCTGTGGAACCGCTTCGACTGGTTCCGCGGGGGCGTACTGGCCTGCTGGGACGCCATCAAGGCCGCCTGCCTCCTCGCGTGGCTGACGGTGATCAAGCCGGTCTTCGACTGGATCGCCGGCATCGTCATGGGCAGCGTTGTCCCGGCCTTCATGTGGCTGTGGAACTCCACGCTGCTCCCCTTTTTTGCCTGGATATCGGTTCAGTTTTCAACCATCTGGGCGGCGTACGTCAAGCCCGCGTTCTCCTGGCTCGCCGACTTCATCATGACGCGGGCCGCCCCGGCGGTCCTGTGGCTCTGGCAGAACGCTTTCGCCCCGGCTTTCCAGTTCATCGGGCAGGTGGTTTCGGCCGTCTGGTCCGGCGTCCTTCAGCCGGTCTTCTCGGCCCTGTGGTCGGTCATCGCGAACACGCTGTTCCCCGTCGTCCGGGACTTCGCGATGACGTGCGTCCTGCCGATGTTCCAGCTCATCGGTCAGGTCATCAAGGCCGTCTGGGAGACGGTGATTTGGCCGACGCTTCAGTTGTTCTGGTCCTTCATCAAGAACATCCTGTGGCCGGTCATCGTGCTTCTTTACGACGCCGTCGTAAAGCCCACCTTCGCGTTGATCGGTGCGGCGATCGTCGCCGCCTGGACCTACGTCATCCGGCCCGCGGTCGGCGCGTTCTCGTCCTTCCTGAAGGACGTCCTCGGCCCGGCCGTCTCGTGGCTGTACTACAGCATCGTCAAGCCGGTGTGGCGCGCGATTGCCGAGGCGATCTCGTGGGCCTGGGAGAACGGCATCCGTCCCGCGTTCGGCGCCCTGAAGGACGGCATCAACAGCGTCTCCAGTGCCTTCGCCCACGCCAAGGACGCCATTGCGATTGCCTGGAAAAAGATCGAGGGGGCCACGAAGGACCCGGTCAATTTCGTGATCGGGACCGTCTGGAATAACGGCGTACTGGACGTCTGGAACACCCTGACGGGCTGGATTCCCGGCATCGGCGACAAGCTGAAGATGGAGAAACTTCCTCTCCTTGCTTCCGGCGGCCCGCTTCCGGTCCGCCCCGGCGTCTTTAACAGGCCCACGGCCATCGTTGGTGAGGGGAATCCCCGGTACCCGGAATACGTCATCCCGACCGATCCGAAATACCGGGCGCGCGCCCTCGGCCTCCTCCAGGCCGCCGGCACGCAGATGCTCGCCAAGGGCGGCATCCTCGGCTCGGCCCTCGACTGGGGCAAGGAAAGCGCCGGTAAGGCGTGGGACTGGACCAGCGACAAGGCCACCAAGACATGGCGCGGCGTCAAGGGCGCCGCGGACATGCTCGCCAACCCGGCCACGGCCATGGATGCCCTGCTGAAGCCGGTCCTCGGCGACCTGGACAGCCTGGACGCGGCCAAGTGGTCGCAGATGATCGGGCAGGTCTTCCGGGCTCCGGTCACCGGCCTGAAGGACACGGTCGTCGACTTCGTGAAGGGCTTCTTCTCTGCCGGCGGAACCCCCCAGATGGGCGGTGACACCGGCGGCAGCGGAGTCACCCGATGGACTCCGCAGGTCCTCCAGGCCCTCAGCATGCTCGGCCAACCGGCCTCCTGGCTCGACACCGTCCTGCGCCGCATGAATGACGAATCCGGTGGAAATCCCGGAATCGTCAACACATGGGATATCAACTGGCTCGACGGCACGCCGTCGGTCGGCCTCATGCAGGTAATCGGCCCGACCTTTGACGCCTATGCGGGGCCTTTCCGAAACACGGGCCCCTTCGTCTACGGCACGTCAATTGACCCGCTAGCGAATATCTATTCCGGGCTCAATTATGCGATCCATAGATACGGCTCGCTGTCCGCACTCGACAGGCCGGGCGGTTACGACAGCGGCGGGTACCTGCCCCCGGGCCTGAGCCTTGTCTACAACGGCCTAGGGAAACCCGAGCCGGTTTTCACCCCGGCACAGTGGGACCTGATCGCCAACTCCAAGGGAGTCAACCCCGCCCCCCAGAGCGGTGGTTCGCAGGGGAACGCTCCGGTAATCCACCTGCACGCCGTTCCCGGCGTCCCCACCGAGCAGCAAATCGTCTCCGCGCTGCGATTCGCGGATGCCTTGTACGCCTGACCCAGTGGCGCACGCGCCAACCACCCGTATGCGAAAGGGGGTTGGCGCGTGCGCTTACTGGCCACGCTGAATTCCCCGTCGGCCGTCGTCTCGACCGGCATCCTGCCGGAGCCGCAGTACGCGGCCCCCGACACCCCGCCCCGTGTCACCCTCACCGCCGACGGCCGGGACTTCCTACTTACCGCGGACCTGTCCCACAAGGGGGCGTGCATCGCGATCCTCCCCGGGCCTACCGGCCTGGACGCGCCGCCCGTGCAGGCCACGGTCACGGAGTACGCGGGGATGGACGGGGGTCGCCTGGCCAAGGTCCGTGCCGCCTCGCGCCGGATCACGCTGCCGCTGCTGCTGTGGGCGCCGACCCGCCCGGAGCTGCTGGCCATGAAGCGTTCCTTCGTCGCCGCGCTCGTCGCCGGACGCGGGCCGTGCACGCTGAGGGTGGCGGAGGCCGACGGCACCGCCCGCAGCATCCGCGTGCACTACACCGGCGGCATGGAAGGCGACGAGGGAACCGATGCCGCCGGCCTCGCCTACATCCGCTACGGACTCCAGCTCACCGCACCGGACCCCTACCTCTACGGCGATGAACGCACCGAGACCTTCCGGGTCCACGGGGCACCCGCCTTCCTCTCCCACCCCGCCGGGTCCTGGACGGCGCTGCTGTCCGACACCATGAACAACCCCTCCGCCTGGACGACGGCCGGGACGGTCCTCAACGACCGCCGGGTCACCGACGGCCAGTACACCCGCCTTGCGGCCGGGCGGGCGGAGGCGACGACCGCGGTTCCTTATGACGGGGCCAGCCTGTACCGCCTGACGGCCCGGGTGCGCCGCAGCGCCAAGGCGCCCGCCGACGTCCCCACTTCCGCCTCCGTCGGCCTGGCAGGTGGAAGGCCCGGCGGGGCGCCCGTTCCTGACGGGGCCCGCTTCATCACCGCCGCGCGGCTTCCGCTCACGGACGCCGACGGGTGGGTGGAGGTCACCGGCTACGTCCGGGGCTGGGACCGCGACGGCGCCCCGGCGGCCGGAGACGAGGCCCACCCGGTGGAGGCCGTCCCGGGGACCATGCCCGCCGGCACGGTGACCGTGCGGCCGGTGATCCAGGCCGACGTCACCCCGCTGGACGTCGACCACCTCACGCTCTCCCGGCTCGACCCCACCACCACCGGCGAAGCGCACACCACCCCCTTCTTCCCCCTGCGGATCGCCCCGAGCGTGATCGGTGACGAGGGCCTGCCGGTCCAGGTCACCTCAGACGTGGACGCATGGCCGGTCTGGCGGATCACCGGGCCACTGGGCCAGCAGGACGCAGGGCAACCCGTCGTCCCCCTCCACCTGGCCAACCGCACCACCGGCCAGCAGCTCACCTTGTCCTACGGCATCCCCGCCGGCCGGACGGTCGTGATCGACACCCGCCCCGGCATCAAGGCCGTCTACCTGGAGAACCCCGACGGCACCCGCGGCGAAAACCTCTGGCCCCACCTCGCCGGCCCGGCCTCCCTCTGGCAGCTCGTCCCCGGGGAGAACGTCATCTCCCTCACCGCCACCGGCGCGTCGGAAGAGTCCGCGGTCACCCTGACCTATCAGCCACGACACCTCGGAGCCTGACCCTGCGGCGCTACCGCGTCGACGTCCGCGACGCGGCCCTCCGCCGTGTCGGACAGATCGACTCCTACACCTCCCTGGACGTGATCGTCCGCCACCTCGACGTCGGCGCCTGGACCCTCGTTCTCCCCGCCGACCACCCCCACGCCCACCTCTTCGCCACGGGCGGCCACGGGGTGATGATCTGGTCCGACGACGCCACCGAACCCCTGCTGACCGGGCCCCTCACCAGCATTCGCGACAACTGGTCGGCCACCGGCGGGACGCTGACCTTTTCCGGCGTCTGCGACAACGCCGCCCTCGCCGCCCGCCTCGCCTTCCCCGACCCCACCCGCGCCCCCGACACCGGCAACGGCCGCTACGGCGTCGACTACTGGTCGTCCGCGGGCCCGGCCGGCGACATCATCACCCGCCTCGTTGCCGCCAACGCCGGGCCGACCGCGTTGCCGGGCCGACGCGTCCTTGGCCTCGACCCCGGCCCGACCACTGGCCTCGGCGCCCCCACTAAGGTCTCTCTGCGCTTCGACACCCTTCTGTCCGCGACACAAACCCTCGCCTCCACGGCCGGCCTGTCCGTGCGGATCACTCAACCCGACCCCACCACGCCACGCCTCGCCCTCCAGACCGGCACCACCCGCGACCTGCGCGGCATGATCCGCTTCTCACCCGAGCTGGGGAACCTGTCCTCCTACTCGTACCAACTCACCGCGCCCCGCACGACGCGCGCCGTCGTCGCTGCCCAAGGGCAGGGCAAGGACCGGTTCTTCTGGCAATGGGCCACCCCTGACGCCGAAACCGAGTGGGCCCGGGTGGGGGAGACGTTCGTAGACCAGCGTGACACCGCCATTCCGGGGCGACTGGACGAAACCGATGAGCAGTTCCGGTCCCTGCGCACCTCCGCCACCAACGCCCTTCAGCAGGGCGGAGCGCAGGCCGAACTGTCCCTCACGCCGATCGATACCGAGCAGTGCCAGTACGGACGCGACTACCGCACGGGCGACACGGTCACCGTCACCACCACCGCCGGCACTGACCTCGTCCACCCCGTCCGCGAGGTGCATCTGACGGACACCGCGGACGCCAGCTCCGTACAGGCCACCGTCGGCACCGAGGCCGCCACCCAAACCCCAGCCCTCTACACCCAGGTACGGCGACTGTGGCAGGCCGTGCACAAGCTCAACACCCGCTATTGATCATGGAGTCCGCTTGGCCGAGTACTACTTTCCCTTCGACAGCGGCGCCGGCACGACGGTCACGAGTGAGCAGTGGTCGCAGATGACGTCCATGTGGCAGACCGACGGCATCCGTGCCCCCCGCACCAGCGACCCCGCCGACCCCCTCGCGACCACGGCCACCGGTCAGGACATGACCGTCAACATCGCCCCCGGTCACGCCACGGTTCAGGGCTTCCATTACTACTCCGACGCCGAACGCCACGTGGTGATCGCCGCCAACACCGGCACTCAGCCGCGCGTCGACCGGATCACCATCCGCCTGACCCGCACTGGGCAGCGCATCTCCGTCGCCTACCTCCAGGGCACCCCGGCAGCCCAGCCCCAGCCCCCCGCGCTCAGCCAGGGGCAGGACGGGGTCTTCGACGTCCCCCTGTGTCGGGTGGCCGTGGCCCCGCAGGCCGGCGCCATCGCGCCCCGGGACATCGTGGACGAGCGGGTGTACGCCCTGACACAGACGGTCTACGCCAACGCCGCCGCCCGCACGGCATCACCGGAACGACCAGTGCCGGGCAAGCTCGCCTACCTCCAGGCCGAGGACCGCATGGAGATCTACACCAACGCCACCTGGACGCCCTTGTCCCCGGGCCCCTGGCAGCCCCTGCCCCTGCCTGCCGACGTTGCCGCGCACGGCGGTAACCCCCGATGGCGCCTGGTGAACGGCACGATCGAGCTGAGCGGGTCCGTAGAGCGCAAGGACGGCAAGGACTTCAACGTGGCCGATAGCTGGCTGCTGGCCGTCCTGCCGCCGGAGGCACGGCCGAAGTACATGCGCAGCTTCATCTGCGCCACCAGCTTCAACGCGGTCAAGAACAGCTCGATCCGCATCGACGTGACCTCTGGCACCGACCCGTACCCCGGCCAGCTTCAAGCGCAGGTGCAGAGCCCCGTGAAGTGGATCTATCTCGATTCGATTCGCTTCGCCATTGACGCCTGACCCCTCCCGCCGAACGTCTACGTCACCCCCTTTCCCCAGGCCCCATGCCGATGACGGCGTGGGGTTTCGTGTATGCCTCAACAGGAGTTATTTGTATGTCCGTTGCTAATGACGTCATCGCTATTGCCCGGGATGAGATCGGGTATCAGGAAGGCTGGGAAGACGGCCACTGGAACAACATCCAGCGGTACGCGCCGGCCGTTGAGGGCCTGGAGTGGGCCCAGGGCGAGCCGTGGTGCCACACCTTCGTGAGCTGGTGCTTCCAGGAAGCCGGCGCCGCCGACCTTGCCCCCGTCACCGCCTCCTGCGCCGAGGGGGTCGAGTGGTTCCGGGACCGGGGCCGGTACACCGATTACCCCGTGATCGGCGGCGTCGTGTACTTCGGCCCCGGCGGCGGCACCCATACCGGCATCGTCGTGTCTTACACCGACGCGGAGATCACCACCGTGGAAGGCAACACGAACTCGAACGGGTCTGCCGAGGGTGACGGTGTCTACCTGAAGACCCGCCTCCGCCACAGCTCCTACATCCACGGGTACGGCATCCCCGACTTCCCCGAAGGCGTGGTTCTCGCCGATCCGGCCTGGCGGGGGCAGAAGGGGGTCACGTTCTTCGGACACGAGGCGAGCACGGACGACATTCCCGGGGGCGACGACCAGCCCGGCCGCGACCACGACCGCGGCACTGGGCACGAGCCGTTCCCCGGAGAACGGTGGTTCCGTGACGCGCCGGACTCGCCGATCATCACGGCCATGGGTCGGCGCCTTGTCGAGGAGGGCTGCTCCGCCTACCGCGAGGGCCCGGGGCCGCAGTGGACGTCCGCCGACCGTGAAAGCTTCCGGAAGTGGCAGCGCAAGATCGGCGACGCGCCGCACGAATGCGACGGCTGGCCGGGCCCGCTCCAGTGGGCCGCGCTGAAGGTGCCCCGGACCACCGACGCCTCGTGAGCCCTGCCGCTGATGCCCCCTTGCGTATCGGCTCGCTGTGCAGCGGCTACGGCGGCCTCGACATGGCAGTGCAGCACGTGGCCGGCGGCACCCTCACGTGGGTAGCCGACCCCGACCCCGGCCCCGCCAAGATCCTCGCCCACCACTACCCCGAGACACCGAACCTCGGCGACATCACCACCCTGTCCTGGGACGACGTTGAGCCGGTCGACGTCCTGGTGGGCGGGTACCCGTGCCAGCCGTTCAGCACCGCCGGCAAGAGGAAGGGAACCGACGATCCCCGCCACATCTGGCCGCACATCGCACGCGCCCTTGGCACACTACGACCCCGAGTCGCATTCCTTGAGAATGTCGCAGCTCACGTTGGTCTGGGCTTCAGCGACGTCCTCGCCGACCTTGCCGCCCTCGGGTGGGATGCGGAATGGGTCTGTGTACGCGCGTCCGACGTGGGCGCCCCGCACCAGAGGAACCGCCTGTTCATCCTCGCGTGGCCTGCCGACCCCGGCAGCCCGGGACTACAAGGGCGGCGGGCAGAAGGGGCAACTCCCCACGGCCGTAGCGGGGCTGTTCACACCTGCAACACCAATCCGGCCCGGCGGACGCACGCCACGGTGTCCCACCGCGCAGGCCCTCCTGCCAACACCGTCGGCATCCGAAGCCACGGGCGCCGGGCACAGCAGCGGCCGGCAGGGCGGTATGAACCTCCGCTCGGCCGTCTCCGCGCTCGGGGACACCACCCTGCTCCCCACCCCCCGCGCCTCCCCGAACGAGAACCGGGCGACCCGCAGAACCCCGTCACAGGAGGCCGGGACGCACGGGAAGAGCCTGGCAGCCGAGGTCTGTTCGCTCCGCCCGGCAACCAGTGCGACGAACGACACCGGCACCCCGCGGCAGACGAGTTACTCGAGCGCGCCCCCGGCCTCCAACGGGAACATCCATGGGGGCCCTATGCCGACGCCGTCGACCGATGGACGCCCATCGTCGGACGTCACGCCCCCCGGGCAACCGATGCTCTGGGACGACTGAATCCCCTGATAGTCGAGTGGATGATGGGGCTTCCCTCAGGCCACGTGACCGCCGTTCCCAGCCTGTCACGCACCGCCCAGCTCAAAGCACTCGGCAACGGGGTTGTCCCCCTTCAAGCGGTCACCGCGCTGGAACACCTACGCGACCGCGCCGCCACCCGCGGCCACAACCCGTTCGCCGCCCCCGCCGACCCTTGACGCCCACCCCCCGGGGGGGCGCTCTCCAGAACGCCCCCGGTCACCCCACGATCAAAAGGAAGTCCCACACCTTGACCGACGCCACCCGTCGCACCATCCGCACGACTGTTCAGACAGCGATCACCCTTGCCGCGCTCCTGCCAGTGATCGTTGATGCCGCAGGTATCCCTGCGACCCTGCCGTGGGCGGCCGGCGCCCTCGCCGTCACCGCCGGCCTTACCCGGATCATGGCCATCCCCGGGGTGCAGGCCCTCCTGCCCCGATGGCTGCGCACCGAACCGGCCATCCCGCCGACCCCCACTGACAAGGGGACCGTGTGACCGACCCGACCCCTTCGGACGTCGCCCTGGAGCTGGAGCGGCTCCGGGGCGTCGTGGAGGTTGGTTTCGCCCGCGCCGACGGCGCCCTCGCCCTCTTGGTCCAGAGGGGCGACCAGACCGACCAGCGTCTAACCGACCTCGACACCCGCCTCGACGCCGTCGAGCGCGGCCGGTGGCCCTTGCCGTCCCTCGCCGCCGTGGTCAGCATCGCCGCGGTGATCGTGTCCATCTGGCAGGCCACCACCACCCACTGAACAACGCCCCCGCACGGCCTACGTGGCTGTGTGGGGGCGCATTTTTGCCGTCCTGCCAATTCCGTCAGTCTCTGGACGCCCCTGCCGGCCAGAGCACGCGCACGGGCACACCTGTGCGCCGAGCGTAGGCAACCACGTCCGCGGTGCCGCCGTAGCCGCGGGCGGGTTGGCCGTCCCACACTGCGAGCACTTCATCAACGAGGCCGACCAGGAGTTCGCTTCCTGCCATGTGCGCTTGCGAGGTGGACTCGTCAAGGCCAGTGTGATGGACATCCGAAGCCCGGCCGAGGAGCTCGTCATAGGTCGCGTGGTGCCAGTCAGGCAGGCTGTTCCGGTATTCCGCCGCGGGCACGACGACCTCGACTCGGCCCCCGTGATCAAGTACCGCCTGAGCGAACCAGGCGTCCGGGCCATCTGCAATGCAGCTCAAACCGACGAGTTCATCAGGCGAGTACGCCTTGACGGCCTCGGCAAGTTCTTGTCGCACCTGCCGTTCGGCCGTGTCAGACAGCCCTCGATGGCCAGTGATGCCGATCCTCATCTGTCCCCTCTCGTTCACAGGTAGGCGTCGTTCAGCCGCCCGTCGAAGTCGCGGACAATCGCCGGCGGCGACGCGGACGAGTAGCCCCTACGGAAGTTCCGGGCGCGCTCGGCCACTCGGCCGGAGCGTAGCCGCAGGCCGGTGTCGAGCGCCTGAGTTGCGAGGCCAAAGGCGACGTCCAGATGCCCCGCGGCCATGTGCCCCGTAGCGACATCCAGCGTAAGGAGTGCTCGTTGCTTCTCGTGGCTGGACGAGAGAGCGGCCGATGCGTCGGATAGGGAGGAATGAACCCACCGAGGACGTGCTAATCGAGCCCCGCAGGTCACCCGGGCCGCTGCGATCTTGCGTTCGTCAAAGGTAAAGACCCACGGCCAAGGTGGTGCCGCGTCCGCCGTCATCCGGGCGGCTTCAGCGGCACTTGTTGCGAGAGCCCGGTCGGCGGCGCGATCGTCGCCAGCCGTGGCGTGCGCGACCGCTTCGAGGGACGAGAGCCACGCAGCCGCAATGGGCGGTCGCTCGGCGCCGAGTTGCCGCCTCGCAGAGCGGATCAAGGTCAATCCCTGCGCGCAGTTGCCGTACTCGACCTCAAACTGCGCCAGGCTCCCCTGTTGGTACGCGATCAACAGGGGGTCACCGGCTCGGCGTGCTGCCTTGATCGCCGCGCCGTACCAGGTGCGCGCGGAGCCCTGGTCCGCCATATCCCAGCTCAACCACCCAACGAGGCTTGCTACCTCGCTCCCCACGGCCGCAAGACGCGTTCGAGTTGCCTGATCGTTCGTCTGTGCGGCTACGGTCTGAACGAGCCGCATGTGCCCCTGAACGGTGTCGGACAGTTGCCGCGCCGGCGCCGTGGCATCCATTCTCCGATAGGCGGTCGTTGCGACACGGAGCACCGCTGCTTGCCCCCCTTCCCACTCTGTGCGCGGGGGCGTCGGCGCTGCGTTTAGGACTGGGATCGCCGCAACCCCAGCCACACCGGCAAAGAATTTCCGCCGTTCCACTTCATCGCTTCCATCTCTGAGCACGCCCGGTGCTGCGCCACTGTCGGCAAGGCCGACCAGCCGGGGCGGGATGCCGAGGTGGTGAGCGGCCCGAGCGAGGGCGGTCATGTTGTACTCGCCTGCGCCTCGCTTCTCCAAGCGGGAGATCGCGGACTGAGACAAGCCACAGGCACCGCCGAGCTGGCCCTGAGTCAGCCGAGCGGACTCACGCACCAGACGAATGACGCGCCCGTAGTCGCCCTGCGATGAGGCGGCCCGTAAGGCGCTGTCGGACCAATTCATTAGTGCCTGTCCCTCTCACGGTAGGTAGGGGAGAACGGGTATGCGAGCTCGCGTACCCGCCTGCTGCATACCCGTATGCAGGGTGCGCATGAACGCTGGCGGACCCACAGGCAACAGCGGTTCTCTCATCTCACGCAATAACGGGACCGAGGAGTAACCGACATGGGCCGATCTCAAGGGACTGGCGCCGCGGCCAGAGGGCCGAGCTCCACCCGGGCGTTCTTGTCTCGGCTGATCGCTGCGCGTGGTACCCGCGGAGTCATGGTGCTGCCCCGTGATTTGGAGGAGTCGGCTGATGAAACGGACCGGTCAGCGGGTTCCATGGTGGCCCCACGCCCTGGCACCAAGGGGGCTTTGTGACAACTGAAGCGGAAGCGGCAGTGATCTCTCTGCCGCACTCGTCCGGGCCGTCCGGCATCACCGTCGGTAAGACGGTGGACGAGTGCTCGGAGTGCACCCGTCTGAACGCCGACCGGCACCGGGCGTGGCTGACGCGGGACTGGGCCCTTGAGGAGCTGTCCCGCATCGCTTTCCACCGGCATTGGAAGGCGGTGCACAGTGCCCACAGGTAGACCGCGCCTGATCAGAATCACGGGCGCCAGCTGCGCCACCTGCGGAGCGATTCGAGCCGTTCAGTACGAAGCCGCTCTTCAGGGCGACGTGGCCAAGACGCAGAAGGCGACCTTCGTTCGCGGCTACCACGAGAGGCAGGTGCACCATGGGTGAAACTGAGGAACTCCCCACCCACGGCGAGAAGTGCCCGACGTTCGTGGTCACCTGCCACGGCACCACGAGGTGGTCGCCGAACATCGGCGACTTGGTCACCGACACGACACTCGACCGCGTAGGCAAGGCCGTCGGCTGGGACGGCGAGACCGTGAGCATCGCCCCGCTCGACGGCGGGGAGCCGTGGCACACCACGACGTACCGCCCCGCCAGCACACATGACCGACTCAGGGCCCGCGTCGCGGTGATCAACCGAGAGCACCGGGGGCACCTCTGGTGAGCCGCGCCCGCATCCGACACGTGAACCACACAATCACCACGCACCCGGACACCGTGGCATACGGCGCCGACTGCCTCGGATGTCCTTGGAAGATCAAGGGCAAGCCGGACCCCGACTCCGTACTTGACGCCTGCATGCAGCACGCCGGCATCAGCGGGCACCGGGAGTTCCGAACGCACTGCCAGGGCCTGTCCTACGTCCTCCGAAGCAGGGAACAGTGAGCCGACGCCGGCACCACGCCCACAGACCGCCTGGGGGAACATCGGGCCGGTGCTCATGGTCGGCATGGTGCTCATGTCCGCATGTCGTGCCGTGAACTAGCTCGCCGTCCACGGCACGGCCGGTCACAGCTAGAGCCGTCTGCCCCTCCACCGGATGCTGGACGACCCCCGATGCGTCCGCCTGGTGAAGGGGCGGGCCCCAAGACGCCCGTCCGGCCGATTCCGGGGAGTCGGTCGGACGGGTGCACCACCCGCACCACCGCACGACGGCACGGGGACGTTCCCCGCACCGCATCGCGTAGGAGGAGCACAGTGGACGAATTCCTGCCCCCGCCGAAACGGGTGCGACACGCCGAAAAACTCTTCACGACCAAAGTGCAGCGGCGGGTCCAGTCGCCGGCCGAGACCCACGAGTACAAGAAGGAATCCGGCTCGTCCGACGGCGCCATGACCTACGACACCACCAAGGTGTGACCACCACACCCTGATCACCCCGGGGCACGGCCCGCGCGGTCGTGCCCCGGACCGTCTGGAGGCATCGTGATCAAGCTGCGTCTTACCCCCTACGCCGCCGACACCGGCTGGTCCTGGAACGGCCACCGGTACACCACCGCCGACCGTTCCAGCGAGGTCACCCCCTACGCCCACCCCATGGTGGAACAGCTCGCCGTCAGCGACGGCCACCGCACCATGCTCGTCGTCCGCGAGAGGGTGGCGGACCGTCCCCCCTGCACCCCCGCGCCCCGCGCCGTCAGCCCCAGCGAGTACGACACGTTACGGTGCCTGGCCGAGCAGTGGCCGGCGGACTACGTGCTGGTGGAGACCACGCCGCAGGAACCGGTACGGGTCACCGCTGGCGCGTGCCGGACGACACCGCTCTACCTGGCCCACGACGACACCAGCCTTCACGGGTCCTGGGACATGGCCGACCTGCGCGCCCACATCACCGGACTGAACTCCCGCGAGGTGGCGCGACTGCTGATCTACCGGCCCCGCTACAGCAGCGACACCCCGTTCCGCGGAATCCACCGGCTCACCGAACGGGCCACCGCCCACTACGGCGGCCACCTCGTCCTGCGCTACCCCGCGCCCGCCCTGCACAGCGGCCCCCGTGAACTCGCCCCGGACGCCGACGTCCTGGCCACCTTCGTCGCGACCATGGACGACGCCATGGACCTGCGCCCACTGGACCCCGCCAAGACCGTTTTCCACCTCACGGGGGGATTCGACTCCGGCACCCTGGCGACCCGCGCCGCCGAACGCTTCCCCGGCCAACTCAACACGTCAGCACTCCTGATCGGCGGCCCCGGTCGCGCACAGCAGATCCGCCGACGCAAGGAGATGCGCGCCGCCGTTCCGTTCGCCGCCCGGGACGACCTGATCGACGCCATGAGGGACACCCCCCTCCACCCCGACTGTGATCGGGTTCGCGGTGCCCTCATCAGCCCCTACGAGGAGCCGCTTCACCACCCGTTCACCCGCATGACAAAGGCCATCGCCGCGGCCGGCGCTCACACCGTGGTCACCGGACTCTGCGGGGACGAAATGGTGGCCCTGTCGCAGGAGGAGTACCCCCACAAGGCCATGGGCGACCTGAAGGACGTCCACCTTCTCCCGTGGATCGGCGAGCGCGCGGCGGCGGCCCTGGAGTTCTCGGACGACGGCATCGCCCCGCCGGCCGTCGTCAACTCCATGAGCCTGCTCTCTCTGGAGACCACCGCCCCGGTTCTCCTGCGCGAAGGAATCTGGCCCGTCCACCCGTTCGCCGACCCCGACATGGTCCAACTCGGCGAATGGCTACCGATGGACTGGCGCGAACTCAAACAGCTCCAACGGCGCCGACTCGCCGCACTGGGGCTCAGCGAAGACGTCACCCATCCCGCAGAGCGCGAGTCCTTCGCCGAAGTCGTCCAGCACGCCCTGACGACACACGGCCGCCCCCTCTTCGCCCGCATGCTGCACGAAGGATCACCGCTCTTCGACCACGGCCTCGTCAAGCCCGACGGCCTCCGCAAGGCCGTGCGCCGACTCAGTGAAGGGACGTACCGCGAGGACGGTGACGCGCAACTCCTTCAGGTCATCGACCTCCACCTCGCCACCCGCGCCTACCTGTAATCCCCACGGGGGTTCCGCTGCCCTCCCGGACCGGAACCCCCACACGCAACCCCTGACCGTGGGAGGCTGCCACAGCCCCTCGAAGATGCGGAGGTCACAGATGTTCGCCATGCGCCCGGCCACGGCCGCAGACATTCCCGGAGTCGCGGCCATGATCCGGTCCCGCTCCACGTGGCTGGAAGGCCGCGGCATGCCGTCCTGGCGCGAGAGCGCCGACAACCTGGCCGCCCAGGCCGAGAACTCCCACGGTGGCATGTGGGTGCTGGAAGAGGACGCCTCGCGGATCGTCGGCTGCACCACCGTGCAGGAGCAGACTCCGCCCTGGGGATGGACACCAGAAGAACTCGCCGAGCCCGCCCACTACCTCTTCACCACGGTGACCGATCCGGCCTACCGTGATCAGAAGCCCGGAACCCTGATCGCCCTCTGGGCAGTGGACCACGCCGCCCGCGAGGGTAAGGAGTGGGTCCGGCGCGGCTGCATGTTCCCGGGACTAGTCCGCTACTACGAGACCCAAGGGTTCGCCCTGCTGCATGAGGTGCAGCGCACCCGCAATCGTGTCTACCTCATGGCACGCCGCGCCGAACGCCTGCCCAACCTGGGCACCCTGTTCAGCGGCGATGCGGCCAGCACGTCCACCGGCCGCCCCTGACACCAGCGGTCCCGGTCGCTAGGCCGCGCCCGTTACATCTCCGCTGATACCGTCCGCGCCCCGGCAAGGTGCGCGGACGAGGTCTTTGGCGTGCCGGCCGTCGGCTGACGGATCACGCCTCGCCGTCGCTGGCGCGCTTAACGAACGTGCCCTTCCCCCACTCGGTCTCGACCAGCCCGCGTTCCCGAAGCTCACGCAGCGCACGGCGGGCAGTCATCCGCGCCACCCCGAAGCGTTCGACCAGTTCAGGTTCGGACGGGAGCTTCGCGCCCGGCGCGTACTTACCCGCTTCGATCTCTGCGGCGAGCGCATCGAGCACCCGCATGTAAGGGGCGCGCGGGCTGTGGGGATCACTTGGACGCTCAGGCATAGGCAGAGCGTAGACAAACCGGCCATTGATCGAACACTTAGACAAGTAGACAGTACGTAACGGTGGACAGGTTAGACAAGTAGGAATAGCGTCCCCCTGAAAACGAAAAGCGCCCCGAAGGACCGTTGCGACCGGTCCGACGGGGCTTAGCCGACCAGCTATGTAGGAGCTGACCAACTCAATGCGCGATCCTATCGCCCGCGCCCTCCGATGGGTGCTTCGCTTCCTGCTGCCCACCGCCGGGAAGCACCGGGCCGCCGGCCGCATCGCCACCAGGACCACCCGCTGCCCTGCCCCCGCGAAGAGCGCCCCGCCCCTCCCGCCGAGCCGCCCTGTCATCTGCGCTCCCCGGACCCCCATCCCGGTCCACGTCCTCGCCAGGACCATGCCCATCCCGCCCGGTACCCGCCCGCTCGTCCCGCTCTACATGCAGTGCTGGCAGGAGGAACTGGAGAAGCGCGAGCGGCAGCGTCAACGGTGCGTAGCCCTCGTGGCCGCTGCTATGGGCTACGAGTACGAGTACACGTACCCCGGAGCCCCGGCGTACCCCGCGGCGGTGACTGCATGAGCGCCGTCACGTACGCGGAACTGTTCCCCGAGGTGCCGCCGGACCGCCCCGCCCACTGCTGCAACTGCGGCAGAGAAACGACGGCCCCGGTGACCGTCGGCTACGTGCCGAGCGCCAGCGGCCCCGGCTACGGTCGCGTCGCCTGCCCCGACTGCGCACCGAAGGTCGCACCCATGCCCGAGCCCTACCGGCCCACACTCACCTGACCAAGGTCGGAAACCGCCCCGTCCGGCCGTCGTGCCGGGCGGGGCTTTCGCTTGTCCGCCCAGGCGTGACGGCATACGCGTCGGCCCCCGCTCGCGGCATGCGAGCGGGGGCCGAGGCACGTTCTCCCCGGGGAGAATCTGGGGAGAACTGGGGAGCGGATGGGGAGTGCGGGCCCGCAAAGGACCACTACCTGTGAAACGCCAGGAAACGACGTTTCCGCAGGTCAGATGCTCTCTACTGGCTATCCCCGCAGGTGGGCGCCCCTCAGGTGACAGAACCCGGCGTACAGGCCGACTCGTCCGCCGCCTGTCCTGTACGAGCCCCCGCGGCCCGCCGTTGCGCGGCGCCGCGGGGGCTTTCGTGCTCAGCCGGTCACAGCCACCCGTTCTGCCGGGCCGCGCGGACGGCCTCCATGCGGTTGCGGGTCCGGGTCTTGCCGATGGCTGCGGAGAGGTAGTTGCGGACCGTCGCCGGGGACAGGTGCACCTTGGCCGCGATGTCCGCCACCGTCGCCCCGTCGACCGCGGCCGCGAGGACGTCGCGCTCGCGCTGGGTCAGGGGGTTGGGGCCGGCGCCGAGGGCGGCGGCGGCCAGGGCCGGGTCGATGACGCGCTCTCCGGCCAGGACGCGGCGGATCGCCGCGGCCAGGTCCTCCACCGGACCGTCCTTGACGAGGAAGCCGGACGCTCCGGCCTCCATCGCGCGGCGCAGGTAGCCGGGCCGGCCGAAGGTGGTGAGGATCAGCACCTGGCAGCCGGGCATGCGGGCGCGCAGGTCGGCTGCGGCGTCCAGGCCGCTGCGGCCGGGCAGTTCGATGTCGAGGAGCGCGACGTCGGGCTTGGTCTCCAGGGCCTTGGGGACGATCTCGTCGCCGTCGCCGACCTGGGCGACGATCTCCATATCCTCCTCCAGCCCGAGCAGCAGCGCGAGCGCGCCCCGCATCATTCCCTGGTCCTCCGCGAGGAGCAGCTTGATCATGAGCGGTGGTCCTCCTCGGACTCCGGGTCCACGGGCAGTTCGGCCACGAGCCGGAAGCCCTTGCGCCCGTCCGGGCCGGCGGTCAGGTGCCCGCCCGCGGCGGCCATGCGCTCCGTCAGGCCCTTCAGGCCCGTCCCCGGCGCGCCCTGTCCCGAGCCTACGCCGCCCCCGTTGTCGGTGATCTCCAGGCGTACCTGGTCGGTCTCGCCGCGCACTTCGACCGTGCAGCGGCCCGCGCCGCTGTGCCGGACGACGTTGGTGACGCCCTCGCGGACGACCCAGCCCAGCAGGGCCGCGGTCTGCGGCGGCAGCGGGGGGCCGGACTGGCGCAGGTCGGCGGTGATGCCGGAGGCCTCCAGGAGGGAGCGGGCGCGGTCGAGTTCGGTGGTGAGGCTGCCCTGGCGGTAGCCGGTGACGGCCTCGCGGATCTCGGTGAGGGCCTGCCGGCCCACCGCCTCTATGTCGGCCGCCTGCCCGACGGCGGCGTCCAGGTCGCGCGGGGCGAGCCGGCGCACGGCCTCGGCCTTGACGACGATGACGGACATGGTGTGCCCGAGGAGGTCGTGCAGGTCGCGCGAGAACCGCAGCCGTTCCCGCTCGACGGCGCTGCGGGCCAGTTCCTCGCGGGTGGCGCGCAGTTGGGCCACCGTCTCGAAGAGACTGAGGATCGCGGCGGTGACGAAGCCGGAGAGCAGGGTCCCGTAGGCGACGGTCAGCGACTCCGACGGGCCGCCGCGCATGCTCGCGATCACGCCGGCGGAGCCGGCCAGGGCGAGGACGATGACGCCCAGGCGGCGCCCGCTCTCGGTCAGCCCGCGCCGCAGCACGATGCCGGAGGCCAGCGACAGCACCGGGAAGCACAGCAGCCAGTCGCCGCCGTACCCGATGGTCAGCGCGTACGTGGCGACGGCCAGTCCGGCGAGAGAGAGGCGCGGGACGCGGGTCGTCCTGTACCGCGCGTCGAGGCCGGTGAAGACCGTGACGGCGTACAGCGCGGCGAAGACCAGCACGCCCAGCCCGCCGAGCCAGGGCAGCGGCACCTCGCCCCGGAACAGGTCCTGGACGTCCCCGGTGAGCATGAAGAGCCAGGGAAGGAAGGCGAATTTCCCCGGTGGTTTGTGCCGTTCGGTCCCGGCCGTGCTGTCGGTCATGGCCCCGACCCTAAGGAACCGGCCGCTGAGCTGGGCAGATGCAAGTGTGGGCGGCCACCCGTGACATTTGTCCCGGACCCGGCTATACAGGGGGTTCCATCGGATCGGCTAGAACGCGTTCTAGGAAGGTTCCCGATGCCCATCGACGTACGCAGGGCCGTCGCCGCCGCCCCGCGCAGCACCTCCCTGACCTGGGATCACAAGGACGTCCTGCTCTACCACCTCGGCATCGGCGCGGGCACCCCCGCCACGGACCCGGACGAGCTCCGGTACACCCTGGAGAGCCGGCTCCACGTCCTCCCGAGCTTCGCCACCGTCGCCGGCGGCGGCGCCGCGCAGGCCGGCGGCCTCTCCGCCCCCGGCATCGACATCGACCTCGCCGCGGTGCTGCACGGCGGCCAGTCCCTCGACGTGCACCGCCCGCTCCCGGTGCGCGGCGCCGCCACCCTCACCTCCCGCGTCGCCGCCGTCCACGACAAGGGCAAGGCCGCCGTCATCGTGCTGCGCTCGGAGGCCGCGGACGCCGACGGGCCGCTGTGGACGGGCGAGAGCGAGATCTTCGTCAAGGGCGAGGGCGGCTTCGGCGGCGAACGCGGCGCCTCCACCCGCCTGGAGGCGCCCGTCCGCGCCCCCGACGCCACCGTGGAGCGGCCCGTCCGCGAGGACCAGGCCCTCCTCTACCGCCTCTCCGGCGACTGGAACCCCCTGCACGCCGACCCCGGGTTCGCCGAGCTCGCGGGCTACGACCGGCCGATCCTGCACGGCCTGTGCTCGTACGGCATCACCCTCAAGGCCGTCGTCGACACCGCCCTCGCCGGGGACGTCACCCGTGTCCGCGCCTACCGCACCCGCTTCGCCGGTGTCGTCTACCCCGGCGAGACGCTGCGCGTGCGGATGTGGCGGGAGACCCCGGCGCCCGGCCGGATGCAGATCGCCGTCAGCGCCGTGGAGCGCGACGACGCACCCGTCCTCGCGGACACCGTCGTCACGCACGGGTGAGCGCCCGGACGCACCCGCAGGCACCCGCAGGCACCCGCAGGCACCCGGACGCACCCACCCAAGCAGACCTCGTTCCACGTCACCCGCAGTGGCCCCTTCCTACGTCGTTCCCACGTCAGAGGAGTCCGTCATGCGCGCAGCCGTACAGCACGAGACCGGACGGCCCCGGCTCGAAGTCCGCGACGACGTCGAAGCGGTGGGCTTCGGCCCCGGCAAGGTCCGGCTGCGCATGCGGGCCACCGGGCTGTGCCACTCCGACCTGTCCGCGATGAGCGGGGTGCTGCCCCAGCTCGTGCCCTTCGTCCCCGGGCACGAGGGCGCGGGCGAAGTCGTCGAGGTCGGCGAGGGCGTGACCGGACTGCGGCCCGGCGACCGCGTCCTGGTCTGCTGGCTGCCGCCCTGCGGCGGCTGTCCCGCCTGCAAGCGCGGGCAGAGCCAGCTGTGCCTGGCGAGCCTCATGGAGGCCGGCACCCCCAACTTCCGCCTGGCCGGCTCCGACCTCTTCGGCTTCGCCGGCACCGGCACCTTCGCCGAGGAGGCCGTCGTCGGCGCCGGCTGCGCCGTGCCCATCCCCGACGACCTGCCCTACGACATCGCCGCCCTCATCGGCTGCGGCGTCACCACCGGCCTCGGCGCCGCCCTCAACACCGCCGACGTCACCGCCGGTTCCTCGGTCGCCGTCATCGGCTGCGGCGGCGTCGGGATCTGCGCGATCCAGGGCGCGCGGGCCGCGGGCGCGGCACAGATCGTCGCCGTCGACCCGGTCGCCTCCCGGCGCGAGGCCGCGCTGCGCTTCGGCGCGACCGAGGCCGTGGCACCCGACGGGCTCGCCGACGCCCGGGCGCGCGTCACCGGCGGCGAGGGCTTCGACTACGCCTTCGAGGTCGTCGGCACCTCCGCCACCGCCCGGGCCGCCTACGAGACGACGCGGCGCGGCGGCACGCTCTGCATCGTCGGGGCCGGGGCCGTGGACGACCTCTTCCAGATCAACATGTTCGAGCTGTTCTTCGACGAGAAGAAGATCCTGCCGTCCCTGTACGGCGGCGGGGACGTCCTGCGCTCCTACGAACGCGCCATAGCCCTGTGGCGGGCCGGCCGCATCGACCTCGCCGGCCTGATCACCCACCGGGTCCCGCTGTCCGGCGTCAACGACGCCCTGGAACAGATGCGGACGGGCGAGGCGCTGCGCACGTGCATCGAGATCTGAGGGGGTGACCGGCATGGTGTCCCTGCACGGCAGGACCGCGATCGTCACCGGCGCGGGGCGCGGCCTCGGCCGGGCGGAAGCCCTCGAACTCGCCCGGCTCGGCGCGCACGTCGTCGTCAACGACTACGGGCAGCCCGGCGCGGACGGATCCGGCGAGGCGTCGGCCGCGCCCGCCGAAGCCGTCGCCGCCGAGATCCGGGCCGCCGGCGGCCGCGCCACCGCCCACGTCGGCGACGTGGCCGACTTCGGGACGGCCCGCGACCTCGTCCGGCTCGCCGTCGAGACCGGCGGCGGCTCGCTCGACGTCCTCGTCAACAACGCGGGCATCCTGCGCGACCGGATGGTCTTCTCCATGGCCGAGGACGAGTGGGACGCGGTCGTCCGCGTCCACCTCAAGGGCCACTTCAACACCGTGCGCTTCGCCGCCGCGCACTGGCGGGAACGGGCGAAGGCCTCCGGGCGGCCGGTGTACGGACGGGTCGTCAACACCTCCTCCGAGGCGTTCCTCATCGGCTCACCCGGCCAGCCCAACTACGCGGCGGCCAAGGGCGGCGTCGTCGGCCTCACCACGTCCACGGCGGAGGCCCTGCGCAAGTACGGGGTCACGGTGAACGCCATCTGCCCGCGGGCCCGCACCCGGATGACCGAGCAGATCTTCGCCGGGGTCGGCACCCCCGCGGACGGCGGGCCCGACCCGCTGGCCCCCGAGCACGTCGCGCCCCTCGTCGGCTACCTCGCCGCGCCCGCCGCGGCCGGAGTGACCGGGCAGGTCCTCCTCGTGCACGGCGGCATGGTCGCCGTCATGGAACGGCCGAAGGTCGCGGCGCAGTTCGGCACGGCCGGAGGCTTCTTCACGGCCGAGGAGCTGGACGGGCTGCTCACCCCGCACTTCGCCGGGCGCCCGCCCGGGGAGACGTTCGCCGCGCCGGAGGTGTGGCAGCTCGGGCCCGGTTGAGAACGGCCGGGAACAGCAGGGAGCAGCCGGGAAAACGCCTCGGGCGCCGGGAGTCTCCGCTGAGCGGGACCACCCGGCGCCCGAGGGCTGACCGGAAACGTCGGCGACGCCGGTCAGTGGCCTTCCGGCGTACGGCGGTGCTTGCCGTGGGCAGGGGAGCTGTTGTCGTCGGGGGAAGCCGGACCACGGTGCCTGCCGGAGCCGGCGGCTGCGGCCTGGGACGCCTCAAGGGGGCGCGCCTCGGTCGTGTCGGTTCGGGCGTCGGGCATGGGGAAAGTCACTCCGTCGGATGGGGATGCGTGCTTTGCGCGTAGGGGGCTGCCACGGCAGTGGCGCGCGGTGTCGGCGGACGCCGACACGCCCTCCGCGCACGGCCGTCCGGCTCACGACGGTGACCGTCACCGTCCGGCACAGCTGCGCAACCCCCGCCCGGATTCTAACGGGACCTTGATCGCCCGGGCCACCCGGCCGGACCGCGAGTCGGCCGCCGCTTCGGCGGCCGCTCAGGGCCGGGGCTCCCGTCCCAGCGGCGCCTGCTGCAAGGGCACGGGCCTGGACGGCGCACCCCCGGAAGCCACGACGGACCAGGCACCCGGCATCCCGGCCCCCGGAAGCCCGGTGGGAGGCACGGCGGTCCATACGGACGCGGGCGACTCGCCTCGATCCGCCGGCGGGGACGCCTGCGGGGACGCCTGCGGCGGGCAGGAGGGGGGCCCTTCGTGGGGCCGCTCCATCAGGGGCGGGGACGCCTGCGGCGGGCAAGGCACCTGATGCAGCAACGACTCCTGCGGCCGCGCTGCGGGGGCGGGCTCGTCCGCCTGCGCCTCGGGGGGCGGGGCTTGGTGCAGCAACGGCGCCTGCATCCGCGGCCCGGTCGCGTACCCGGCCTCCGCCACCGACCGCACCGGCTCCGGCCCGGGGGGCCGCACCTCCTGCAGCAGCGGCTGCTGGTGCGACGCGGCGGAGCCCGGCTGCTGCGCCGGGCGGGGCACCTCGTGCAGCAACGGCACTTGAGCCTGCGGCCCACCCACGGCCCCGGGCTCCGGCACCGACCGGACCGGCTCCGGCCCGGCAGGCCGTACTTCCTGCAGCAACCCCTGCGGCCCGGGCGGCACGACGGAGGCCGCCTGTCCCGCCGGGCGGGGCACTTCGTGCAGCAACGGCACTTGAGCCTGCGGCCCACTCGCGAACCCGGCCTCCGGCACCGACCGGACCGGCTGCGGCCCGGCGGGCCGTACTTCCTGCAGCAGCGGCTGCGGCTGCTCGTGCGACCCGGCGGGGCCCGGCTGTTCCGCCGGGCGGGGTGCGTCCTGCAGCAGCGGCATCTGCGGCGCCGCCGAGCGGGGCACTTCTTGCAGCAACGGCGCCTGCATCCGCGGCCCGGTCGCGTACCCGGCCTCCGCCGCCGACCGCACCGGCTCCGGCCCGGGGGGCCGCACCTCCTGCAGCAACGGCACTTGCGCCTGCGGCCCACCCACAGTCCCGGGCTCCGGCACCGGCCGGGCCGGCCGCGGCTGGTGCGACGCGGCAGGAGCCGGCTCCGCCGGGCCGGAGGCTTCCCGTAGCGGCGGCTGCGGCTGCTCCGGTGCCGGGCGCGGTGCTTCCGGCGCCGTCACCGGCTCCGGCCGGGGCTGTTGCGGCGGTGCGGGGCGGGGGACTTCCTGCAGCAGCGGCTGCGCGGCGGGCGGCGCCGGGCTGGACGCTTCCCGCAGCAGCGGCTGTTGTGGCCGCTGCAGCCCGGTGGGTGCCTGCTCCGGCACCGGGCGCTGGGGGCCGGGCGGGGG
>NZ_JBAMDC010000139.1:0-15477 GCF_036961605.1 Streptomyces sp. KLMMK | reverse complement strand
GCCGAGGTTGCCGAGGGCGGCGCGGGGGGCGAGGCCGCGCTCGTCGTACAGGCGCAGCAGTTCCCGGGCGGCGGCCTCGAAGTCCGCGCCCGCGTCGAGGACGACGGGGGCGAGGTCGAGGTACACGCCGTCGAGGGCGGTGGCGATGCCGTCGACGGGGATGCCCGCGGGCCCGGCGGTCAGCCAGAGGGAGGTGACGCCGTTCTCCAGGTCGGCGAGCACCGCTTCGTTGGCCTGCCGCGGGTCCGGGTGGGCGTGGCGCTGGCGCACGTCCCAGCCGGTCGCGGCCGTCCCTTCGGCGCGTCCGCCGCGGACGAACGGGGGGAAACCCGGGTAGCCGGGCGCGGCGGGGGCGTCGTCGGCGGTGTAGAGCGGGCCGGTTACGAGCCCGTCCTGGAGTTCGGTGGCGAGTGCCGCCTCGGCAGCCGGGCCCGATGCGTCAGCCGCGCCCGCTTTGCGCAGTACACCCTCCACCAGGCGCTGCCACTGCTCGCGGGTGGGGTCCGGGAACTCGGCGGCCAGGGGGAAGCCTTCGTCAGGCAGGACCGTCATGGGGGGAAGGCTAGGGGAGCCGGGGCGCCCTGCAGCAGTGGCAACTGCTGTGACCTTGGCCTCTTCGCCCCGGCCCCCGGCCGCCGGGATCGTGCTGCGCACGCCGGTTCCGGGACGGCTGTTCCGCCCGGCGGGTGCTAACAGGTGCGGGCCGGGTCGTCGTGCGTCAGCACGCATGCGGCGCGTTCGCCGCGCTCCTTGCCGTAGCGGGCGACGAGGGCGGTGCGGAAGTCGGCCCACTGCCGGCGGGTGTCGGCGATGGCGCCCTGGACGGCCCGGTCGAAGTTGCCGCCGGTCTTGCCGCGTGCGGTGCCGGGGCTGCCGGTGGCGCCGGTGACGGCGTCGACGAGGCCGTTGTCCTTGTTGAGGTCGCCGTGCTGGACGCGGCTGGAGCAGCCGAGGGGCACGAGGGAGAAACAGCCGGTGGTGAGGCCGTCGGGGACGGCCGATGCGTGCGGCGGCCGCCCGCTGCCGAGGGCGAACAGCGGTGAGGGCGCGGGGAGGTTCAGCCCGGGCGGGTTGTTCTTGCCGACGGGGCGGCCGGGGTCGGCCTTGTCGGTCCAGTTGCTGTGCGAGTAGAAGTCCTGGACGCCGTGGAGGGCGCGGCCGAAGCCCTCGACGGCCTCGCACTTGTTGCGGCCGGGCACGCCGAGGGTGAAGGTGCAGTTCTTGGCGAGGTCGGCCTCCCGGGCGGCGACGGTGCCGTCGGCGCCCAGGGTGCCGCCGGCGGCGGTGACGCCTTCGGCGAAGCGGGCCTGCAGGCGGGCGACGCAGGCGAGCAGCTCCTCGGTCGCCTGGTCGCGGGTGCGGGCGTAGCCGGCCTGGGCGAGGTAGTCGGCGTTGTCGCAGTGGGCGGCCGGGCTGAGGACCTCGTCGGTGTCGGGGGCCCCGACGGCGCCGAAGGTGCCGCCGCGGCCCGCTATCTGGTCGAGGGAGCGGGGCTCGAAGCAGCTGCCGTCGGAGGGGGCGCCGGACGGGCAGGCCAGGGCCGCGCGCGTGATGCGCTCGTGCTCGGCGTGCTGGCCGAGGGTGTTGACGGTGCCGAACGCACGGGCGGGCGGCGCCTGAACGGTCATCAGCATCGGCGCGGCCAGGGCGGTCGCACCGAGGAAGACGAAGGGGGTGAGTCTTCGCATGCTCTCGGAACCCTTTTCGTGATCTTGGGGGGTGGAGAGCACAGTTGACCCGGATGGGCGCGGAATACGCAATTCTGAGTGACTGATGCAACGATCGGACGCTCTGTCAGGTGACGTACGGATCAGCCGGATTCCGGCGGCCCCGCCACCGTCCGGGCCCCGTCGTGCCGCCCCGGGACCACGAACTCGCACCACACGCACTTCCCCGAGCCGCGGGACTCGACCCCCCACACATCGGCGAGCCGGTCGACCAGCAGCAGGCCCCGCCCCGACACCCCCGACTCCCCCGGCTCCCGGCGGCGCGGCAGCGTGCTGGACTTGTCCTCGACGTCGACGCGCACCCGCCGCTCGGGGCCGGTGAGGATGCGGAGGGTGACCACGGCCGCGCCGTCGGTGTGGAGCAGGGCGTTGGTCACCAGCTCGTCGGCGACCAGCTCGATCTCGTCGGACCGCTCACGGGCGCCCCAGGCCCGTACCGCCGCGCGGATCATGTGGCGGGCCGCGGAGAGGGCCTCGGGGTCGGCCGGGGCGATGTGCTGCTGGAGCCGGCCGCCGCCCTGGGTGGCCGCGCCCTGGCGGCGCAGCAGCAGCACGGCCATGTCGTCCTCGCCGACGCGCTCGCCGATCACGTCGCACAGCCGGTCGGCCAGCTGGTGGAGCTCGTACGGGCCGTCGCGGACGATCGCGGACAGCCGCTGCATGCCTTCGTCGAGGTCGGAGCCGGGCTGTTCGACAAGGCCGTCGGTGAACATCAGCAGGGTCTCGCCGGGGTCGATCTCCACCGTGGTCACGGGGTAGTCGAGCCGGCCGAACTCGGCCGAGAGGCCGAGCGGCAGCCCCCCGGAGACGGGCAGGCGCCGGCAGGTGCCGTCGGTGTGCCGCAGCAGGGGGTCGATATGGCCCGCGCGCACCAGCTGGACGACGCCGGTGGACAGGTCGGCCTCGGCGTAGGCGCAGGTGGCGAAGCGGTCGGTGTCGAGCTCGTGGAGGAAGGAGGAGGCGCGGGCCATGACGGTCGCCGGGGCGTGCCCCTCGGTGGCGTACGCCCGCAGGACGATACGCAGCTGGCCCATGACGGCGGCGGCCTGGGTGTCGTGCCCCTGGACGTCGCCGATGACGGCGCCGACCCGTCCGCCGGGCAGCGGGATCACGTCGTACCAGTCGCCGCCGATGTCGCGGCCCATGCGGGCCGAGCGGTAGCGGACGGCGATCTGTGCGCCGGGGATCTCGGGGATGCGGCGCGGCAGCATGGACTGCTGCAGTCCCTCGGCGAGGTCGTGCTCCTGGTCGTAGAGCATGGCGCGGGCGATGGACTGGGAGAGGCTGCTGGAGAGGGCGATGAGCAGGTTGCGCTCCTGCTGGGTGAAGCCGCGGGTCTCCCGGTAGAGCAGCCCGATGGCCCCGAGGGGGCGGGCCTGGGCGATGAGCGGGAGGTAGGCGGCGGAGGAGATGCCGGTGCCCTTGATGCGCTCCCACAGCCAGGGGTAGGAGCGGGCGAACTCGTCGCGGGACTCGATGAAGCGCGGGGCCATCGTGCGGATGACATCGCTCATGGGGAAGTTGTCGTCGATGCGGGTCCAGCGGGTGCCCGGGATGTAGTGCTCGCCGGGCCCCTCGGCGACCATGTGGATCCGGCCGGCCTCGACGACGCCGAGGACGAGCAGGTCGGAGCCGAGGTGCTGGACGGCCCGGTCGTCGCGGAAGAAGTCGACGACGTCCTGGACGGTGCGCGCGTGGGCGAGGGCCGCGGTGAGGGTCTCCACGATGGTGGTGTGCGAGAGCCGGTTCTCGTCGCGTCTGCCGACCGAGTGGCCGAGCTCCTCGGCGGCGTCGCGGACGATGCCGATGATGCGGTGCGGGTGGCCCTCCCCGTCGCGCCGGATCCGGCCCTGGGTGTACGTCCAGTGCAGGCTGCCGTCGGGGGCGCGGATGCGGTAGTAGGCGCTGTAGGTCTCGCGGCCCTCCTTCAGGGCGCGGGTGACGTGGGCGTCGAGGTCGGCGGCGTCGGCGCGGAGCACCTTGCCGGCCAGGCCCGAGAGGCGGCCGTTGAACTCTTCGGGGGACAGGTCGAAGAGCTCCAGGGCCGAGGCGTCCATGTGGAGCACGCCGGTGTCGAGGTCCCAGTCGAAGCCGCCCATGCGGTTGAGGGCGAGCATGAGCTCCGGGCGAGCGGGCCAGTCGTCCGGCACGGAACCTGCCGGCGCGGAGGCAGGCGTCGCTCCCCGATCAACCATAGAGCCACTCTGACACCTTTTGCCCGTTTCTTCGATGTGACTGCGCGCTCCGGAGTGGTACGGATACGCCATGGAGTGGTTCACGGTCTCCGGGTACTGGCTGAGCAGGCTGGTGCTGCAGCGTGCGCTCGCCGGCGTCTACCTCGTGGCCTTCCTGGCGGCGGCCCTCCAGTTCCGCGCGCTGATCGGCGAGCGGGGCATGCTGCCGGTGCCCCGCTTCGTGCGCCACGTGCCCCTCCGCAGGGCCCCGGGCGTCTTCCACCTGCACTACTCGGACCGGTTCTTCGCGGCGTGGGCGTGGACGGGCGCGGCCCTGGCGGCGGCGGTGGCGGCGGGTGCGGCGGACGCGGTGCCGCTGTGGGCGGCGATGGCGATGTGGGCCGCCCTGTGGGCGATGTACCTGTCGATCGTCAACGTGGGCCAGACCTGGTACGGCTTCGGGTGGGAGTCCCTGCTGCTGGAGGCCGGATTCCTCGCGGTGTTCCTGGGCAACGCCCGCACGGACCCGCCGGTCCTCGTGCTGTGGCTGATGCGCTGGCTGGTCTTCCGCGTCGAATTCGGCGCGGGGCTGATCAAGATGCGCGGCGACCCCTGCTGGCGCGATCTGACCTGCCTGTACTACCACCACGAGACCCAGCCCATGCCGGGCCCGCTGAGCTGGTACTTCCACCGCCTGCCGAGGCCGCTGCACCGCGTGGAGACGGCCGCCAACCACTTCGCCCAGCTCGTCGTGCCGGTCGCGCTCTTCACCCCGCAGCCCGTCGCGAGCACGGCCGCCGCCGTGATCATCTGCACCCAGCTCTGGCTCGTCGCCTCCGGCAACTTCTCCTGGCTCAACTGGCTGACCATCGTCATGGCCCTCTCCGCGGTCGACGGCGCCGCGGCCGCGCGGCTCCTCGGCCTGCCGGCGCACTCCCCGGCACCCCCTCCCCCGGGCTGGTACGAGGTCCTCGTCCTGGCCGCGACCGCGCTCGTGGCCGTCCTGAGCTGGTGGCCGGTGCGCAACCTGCTCTCCCGGCAGCAGCGGATGAACATGTCCTTCAACGCCTTCCACCTGGTCAACACCTACGGCGCGTTCGGCAGCATCAACCGCAGGCGCTACGAGGTGGTGGTCGAGGGCACCGACGAGGAGCGGGTCGGGCCGGACACGGTCTGGAAGGAGTACGGCTTCAAGGGCAAGCCCGGCGACCTGCGACGGCTGCCCCGCCAGTACGCCCCGTACCACCTGCGGCTCGACTGGATGATGTGGTTCGCCGGGATCTCCCCGGCCTACGCCGAGCCGTGGTTCGGCCCCTTCATGGAGCGGCTGCTGACCGGCGACCGGGCCACGCTGCGGCTGCTGCGCCACAACCCCTTCCCCGACGCCCCGCCGACCCACGTGCGGGCGCGGCTCTACCTCTACCGCTTCACCACCTGGCAGGAGCGGCGGGAGTCCGGCGCCTGGTGGCACCGGACGCTGCGGGGCGAGTTCCTGCCGCCGGTGGCGCTGCGCCGCGGCGAGGCGTGACCCCCGCCGGTGGCGGTGCGGCGCCGGTCACCGCGGGCCCAGCCCGCACAGCGCCAGCTCCGCGGCGGTGATCGACGGCTCGTTGCGCACCTCGCGGCCGGGACCGCGCAGCACACCGAGCACCACCGGCGGCTTGACCAGGGCGCTCATCGGCGCGGACAGCGTCATCACGTCGAAGAGGGAGCGCATGACGACGGGGTTCACCGTGGCGGTGCGCATCAGGCGCTGGACGTAGCCGCGCAGCAGCTGGGCCGCGGCCGGGGGTTGCTCGCCGATCGCCCCGGGGTAATTGATGTCCTCGCCCGTGGCCAGGTCCCACGGACTGCCCGCGGCGCGGCCGACCGCCCGCTGGATGCTCCGGGCCAGGCCGGGCGCCCCCAGGCCCTGCTCCGCCAGGAGGCCGCGGATCGCGACCGCGCTGTGGGCGGCCACGGACATGCCCTGCCCGTAGACGGGGTTGAACGTGGCGACGGCGTCCCCCACCACCGCGAAGCCCTCCGGCCAGGCGGGCAAGCGCTCGAAGTAGCGGCGCCGGTTGACGGTGCTGCGCGTGAGGTGGACGTCGGTCAGCGGCTCCCGGTCCGCGATCAGGTCGGCGATCAGCGGGTGGCGCAGGCTGCGCACGAACGGCTCGAACTCCCCCGCTTCCCGCGACGGTTCGCCGCCGCGCGTGCCGCAGGCCGTGAGCAGCCAGCGGCCGCCCTCGACGGGGACCATCGTCGCGCCCTGGCCCGGCTGCCGGCCGTGCGGGTCGGCCTGGACGCTCACCACGGGGAAGCGCTCGCTGCCGGCGGGCGCCCGGAAGATCCGGGTCACGTAGACCATGCCGGTGTCGACGGTCTCCTCGTGCGCCGGGTACAGCCCGAGCTCGGTGAGGCGGCGCGCGGCCTGGGAGCCGCGCCCGGAGGCGTCGACCACCAGGTCCGCCTCCAGCGCCTCCGCGGAGTGGCCGCCGGCCGTGCGGACCTTCACGCCGGTGACCCGCTGCGCCTTGCCGAGCAGCGCGAGGGCGTCCGTCTCCTCGCGCAGCGTGACGCCGGGCAGGGCCAGCACCTGCTCGCGGACGACCATGTCCAGCAGGTCGCGCGTGCAGGCCATCAGGAACTGCGTGCCCGGCCAGCGCGGGTACCAGCCGTGCGGGCCCATCGCGACGAGCCCGGTCCCCAGCGGGATCCGGCGGGCCCCCGCGCGCACCCACCCCTCGATCGTGCCGGGCAGCAGGGACTCCACCGCCCGGGCCCCGCCGGACATCATCAGGTGTGCGTGCCGCGCCTGCGGCAGCCCCTTGCGCGGCTCCATCCCCTCGGGCAGCCGGTCCCGCTCCACGATCACGACCTCGCCCGCGTGCCGGGCGAGCGCGGCCGCGGCCAGCATGCCGGCCATACCCGCGCCGAGGACCACCGCGCGGCCCTTGCGCCCGCCGGAGGAACCCGAGGAGGGAGAGGAAGGAGAGGAAGGAGAAGGGGACGGTGTGGGGGCGCTCATGCCCCGAACCCTCCCCACCCCGCACCGCGCCTACGCACCGGTTCACCCGCGTGTGCCCGGCACCCGCGGCCCCTCGCACGTGCGCGCTCCTCCCGGATCGCGCACGGTAGGGGTACCGGACGGCGAAGGAGGCGGTGGGTGCGATGGACCCGGTGGAGGCACTGGACCGGATCGCCTTCCTGCTGGAGCGCGCGGACGCGCCCACGTACCGGGTCAAGGCCTTCCGTACCGCCTCCGAGGTGATCGCCGGGCTGCCGGAGGAGGAACTGCGGCGCCGGGCGGCCGCCGGCACGCTCACCGCCGAGAAGGGCATCGGGCCCAAGACCGCCGGCGTGGTGGCGGAGGCCCTGGCCGGAAGCGTGCCCGGGTACCTGGCCAAGCTGGAGGAGGAGGCCGGGTCGCCGCTGGCGGAGGGCGGCGAGACCCTGCGGGCGGCCCTGCGCGGCGACTGCCACATGCACTCGGACTGGTCCGACGGCGGCAGTCCGATCGACGCCATGGCGCGGGCGGCGCGCGACATCGGCCACGAGTGGGCGGTGCTGACCGACCACTCCCCCCGCCTGACCATCGCCCGGGGGCTGACGGCGCAGCGGCTGCGCGCCCAGCTCGACGTGGTCGCCGAGGTGAACGGGGACCTCGGCGACGGCTTCCGGCTGCTGCGGGGCATCGAGTGCGACATCCTCGACGACGGCTCGCTCGACCAGGAGCCCGGCCTGCTCGACGAGCTCGACATCGTCGTCGCCTCCGTGCACTCCAAGCTGCGCATGGACGCGGACACCATGACGCGCCGGCTGGTCGGAGCCGTGGCCAACCCCCTGGTGGACGTCCTGGGCCACTGCACCGGGCGGCTGCTGGCCGGCCGCGGGCGGCCCGAGTCCGCCTTCGACGCGGCGATGGTCTTCGCCGCGTGCGCCCGCTTCCACACCGCCGTGGAGATCAACTGCCGCCCCGAGCGGCTCGACCCGCCCCTGCGGCTGATCCGCCAGGCGCTGGACGCGGGCGTGCTGTTCTCCCTCGACAGCGACGCGCACGCCCCCGGCCAGCTCGACTGGCAGATCCACGGCTGCGCCCGCGCCGAGGAGTGCGGAGTGCCCGCCGAACGCATCATCACGACGTGGACGGCGCCCCGGCTGCTGGAGTGGGCGCGGGGGAAGGGCTAGGCGGCAGGCGATGCCCCCGACCGCCCGGCGCACCCCGGCCCCGCCGCCCGCGATCCGGCCGATGCTGGCGACGACCGCTCCCCTGCCGCCCGCGGCCGAGGAGGCGGCCTGGGCCTTCGAGGTCAAGTGGGACGGGATCCGCCTGGTCGTGAGCCTGCCCGGGGACGGCACCCTCCGGCCGGTCACCCGCGCCGGCAACGACGCGACCGTGACCTACCCCGAACTCCAGGCCCTGGCGGAGCAGCTGCGCGGCCGGCCCGCGGTCCTCGACGGCGAGGTCGTCGTCCTGGACGGGGCGGGGCGGCCCGACTTCGGGCTGCTCCAGCGCCGCATGGGCGTCGCCGACCCGCACCGTGCGGCCGGCCTCGCGGCGGAGTACCCCGTACGCCTCATGCTCTTCGACGTCATGCACCTCGACGGCCGGTCCCTGCTGGGCCTGCCCTACCGGGAGCGGCGGGCCGTGCTGGAGGGCCTCGGCCTCGCGGGCCCGGCCTGGTCGGTGCCGGCCGCCGTGGAGGGGCACGGGCAGCAGGCCTGGGAGGCCACCCTCGAAGGCGGGTTCGAGGGCGTCGTCGCGAAGAAGCTGACATCCCTCTACACGCCCGGCATCCGGTCATCCGAATGGCGCAAGACCAAGCACGTCGTCACGCTCGACGTGGTCATCGGCGGCTGGGCCGCGGGCCGCGGCTCCCTCGCCGGGCTGCCCGGGGCGGTCCTCGTCGGCGTGGAGGAGCCGGAGGGCCTGCGCTACGCCGGGTCCGTCGGATCGGGGCTCTCCGAGCGCGAGCGCCGGGACCTCGCCCGCTACCTGGCGGTCATCCCGCGCGCGGACCCGCCGTTCGCCGGCCCCGCCGACCTGCCGGCGGGCGCGCACTGGGTCGAGCCCCGGCTCGTCGCCGAGGTCGTCTTCTCCGGCTGGACGGCGTCCGGCCGACTCCGGCACCCCGTCTGGCACCGGCTGCGGCCCGACCTGACCCGGCTCGGCTGAAGCCGGACGTCACGGGAGCCGCGCGCGGGTGGCGTCGCCGGTGAGCGGGGCCAGCAGGTCCCCGTACGTCTCCGCCCGGTCCAGCACCTGCTCGGGGGTGAACGCGAGCTCGTCCGGGTCCCGGCACGCGGCGACCTCGTCCCAGGTGACCGGCGCCGCCACCCCGGGGCCGCCCTCCCGCAGCCGCACGGTGTAGGGCGCGGCGGTGGTCTTGGCGCTCGCGTTCTGCGACCAGTCGATGAGGACCTTCCCCCGGCGTTCGACGCGCGCCATGGAGACCACGACGAGGCCGGGGTGCTCGCCCATCATGCGGGCGGCCAGCTCCTTGGCGTAGCCGCCGGCGGCCCGGCCGGACGCCGCGTGGACCGGCGCGTACAGGTGCAGGCCCTTGGAGCCGGAGACGACGGCGTGCGCGGTCAGCCCGTCGTCGTCCAGGAGCTGGCGCAGCCGCTGGGCGATCCGGCAGCAGACCACGAGGTCGGCGCCCGGGCCCGGGTCCAGGTCCAGGACGAGCCGGTCGTGGCCGTCGGGCCCGGCCGTCGCCGTCCACTGCGGGACGTGCACCTCGTACGCGCCGAGGTTGGCCATCGCGACCAGGGCGGCCGTGGTGTCGATGACGACCTGCTCGGTGACGCCCTCGCGGTGCTCCACCGGCACCACCCGCACCCACCGGGGCTTCCCGCCGGGCGGGTTCTTGGCGACCCAGCTCTGCCCGCCCGGTCCCTCCGGGGCGCGGACGAAGGAGGCGGGCCGGTCGGCCGTGTGCGCCACCATCACCGGAGCGATGCGGGCGTAGTACTGCAGCACCTGCGCCTTGGTGTGGCCCGACGCGGGGAAGAGCACCCGGTCGAGGTGGGTCAGGGCCAGCCGGTGGCCCTCGATCTCCACCGCCTGCCGCTCCGGGGAGACAGACATAAGGTAGGAATTCCCCGTGGAGGGATAAAACTATGCGGACCATGTGGAAAGGTGCAATCGGCTTCGGACTGGTGTCCGTACCCGTACGGCTGTATGCCGCCACCCAGGAGCACGGCCTCAGACTGCACCAGGTCCACGACGCGGACGGCGGCCGGATCCACCTCAAGCGCATCTGCGAAGCCTGCGGCGAACCGGTCGACTACGAGCACATCGCCAAGGGCTTCCAGGACGACGAGGGACACACCGCCGTCGTCACCCAGGACGAGCTGGCCGGGCTGCCGCTGCCCAGCAAGAAGCTCATCGACGTACTCGCCTTCGTCGACGCCGACCGGATCGACCCCCTGCAGCTCTCCAACGGCTACTACCTCGCACCCGAGAGCGCGGCGGCCGACAAGCCCTACGTCCTGCTGCGCGAGACCCTCAAGCAGACCGAGCGGGTCGCCGTCACCAAGATCGCACTGCGCACCCGGGAGTCCCTGGCCCTCCTGCGGGTCCACGGCGACCTGCTGACCCTGCACACCATGTACTGGCCGGACGAGATCCGCGACAGCGGCGACCTCGCACCGCCCTCCTCGGTCACCGTGCGGCCGCAGGAGCTGAAGATGGCCACGAGCCTGATGGACACCCTCTCCGAGGAGTTCGACCTCGACGAGCTGGAGGACGAGTACGAGATCGCCCTGAGCGAGCTGATCAACGCCCACCTGTCCGACCGGCCGGTCCCCAAGAAGGAGACGGCACCCGCACCGGACAACGTCATCGACCTGATGGCCGCGCTCCAGGCGTCCATCGACAATGCGGCCGGAAAAGCGGGGGAAGGACCGGAGAGAGGCGCCAAGAGGGAGGCTGCGCCCAGGAAGTCCACGCGCAGCACCGCGAAGAAATCCGCCGCGCCGCAGAAACGCACCGCCGCCAAGAAGACGGCGGCGGCCTCCTCCACCGCCAAGGGCAAGAAGACCGCCGCGTCCACGGCCAAGGCCGGCACGGCCAAGAGCACCACGGCCAAGACGGCCAAGAAGACGGCGACCAGGAAATCCGGCCGCCGCGCTTCCTGAACCGAACCGGAGCCGACCGGGCACGGAGCCGGCCAGGCACGGAGCCGGCCGGGCTCAGTGCACGGCATCACCCGCCGGCTCGGCTCCCTCGCACAGCGCCGAGGCGAGATCGGCCCGGGCGGTCGCCACGAGCCCGTCCGCCGCGCACTGCTGGGCCACTTCCAGCCCCTCGCGCAGCCGCTCCGTCGCCTCGACCGGCCGGTCGGCCCGCAGCAGCGCCGAACCGTGGGCGACCAGGGCCGCCGCGAACTCGTACTTGCACGGGGAGCGGCGCAGGTGCACCACGGCCTGGCCGAGCTTCACCAGGGCCTCGTCCGGCTCGGCGACCAGGGCGGCCCTGCGCAGGGCGTCGCCGATGGCCGTGTCCGTGCCGAAGCGCGCGGCGTTGCGGACGGCCTTGTCGGCCAGGGCGCGGGCGCGCTCGGGCTCCTCGTCCTTGACGGCGACGGCCAGGTCGAGCGCCCACGGGGCCCACACGGTGTTGTTCCGCCCGCGCTCGTCCAGCCTGCGCCCGGCGGCCTCCAGCTCCGTGACCGCCTCCTTCCTGCGGCCCTGGGCGAGCAGCAGCCGTCCGGCCAGGCACGCGGCGTCGGGCAGCACGATGGCGGGCGTGTAGGGCGCCTGAAAGCCGTTCTCCTCGGCGAAGGCCCGGGCCTCGTCGACCCTGCCGCGCGCGAGCAGGGTGTCGATCAGCAGGCAGGCGCCGTCCCAGTGGATCGGCAGGCCGGGGCCGAGGCGCTTGCCCAGCCGCAGCCCCTCGCGCAGCAGCGCCTCGGCCTCGTCCAGCTCGCCACGGCGGCGGTGCACCAGACCGAGGAAGTCGTGCGCGAACGCGAGGTGACCGCCGCTCCAGCCGGAGATCTCGAAGGCCCGCACGGCGTCCTTGAAGAGCTCCTCGGCATGGTCGAGCCGGTCGGTGTAGGCGAAGGTGATGCCGATGATGCTGGGGACCTCGAAGCCCCACTCGGTGTTGGTCCACCCCATGCCCTCGGCCAGCCGGCCGTCCACGAAGGCGCGCTCGATGTGCTCGACGACCTGCACGGCGTCCTCACCGCGGATCATGCCGTCGAAGCCGCGCAGCGCGAGCAGGGTCCGCTCGGTGTTGTCGCGGCCGCGGATGCGTTCGGCGAGCTCGGCGATGCGGCGCGAACGGGTCTGGGAGTCCTCCTCCTCGACCTGGATGCCCTGCCACAGATAGTGCGCGGCCTGCAGGCGCATCCGCCCGGCGCCCGGCGGGGTGCGCTCGGCCTGCTCCTTCACGACCTCGGCGGCCTCGCGCAGCTGGCTGTTGTGGGCGTAGGCCTGGGAGAGGCGGTAGGTGGCGTCGACGCGCAGCTCCTCGGTGAGCTGCGGCAGGGACAGCGCCGTCTTGAGGTGGTTGACGGTCGTCGACGGCGAGGTGAGCAGCGCGGCGCAGCCCAGCTCGTAGAGGACCGCGGCCCGCTCCTCCTCGGGCGGCGGCTCCTGCAGGGCGCGCTCCAGACAGCGGCGGGCCGCGTCCGGGGCGCCGACCGCCAAGTGCTCGCGGGCGGCCACGCGCAACTGCTCGACCAGCTCGGAGTCGTGGTCGGGATGGACCTCCAGCAGGTGCCGGGAGGCCGCGGCGGGACCCAGCCCCGCCTCGGTGACGGACCACGCGGCCTGTCCGTGCATGGCGGTGCGGGTGGCCGGCGGGATCGAGGCGTAGATGGCCGTGGCGATCAGCGGGTGGACGAACTCCAGGTCGATCGCGCCGGTGAGGATACGGGCGTGCCGCAGCTTGTCCGCGCACTCGGCGGCCTGGGCCGGTCCCATGCCCGCGAGGTTCGCCGCCAGGGACGGCTGGATCTCGGTGCCCAGCACGGCCGCCGCCCAGGCGAAGCGGGTGACGGCGGTGCCCAGCCGCTCCAGGCGGGAGACCAGGCCGCTGCCGCGGGCCGTGGCGCCGAGGTCGCGCAGGAGGGAGGCGGACTCCTCGACCGGCTTGAGGCCGCGGTCGTTCGCCTTGGCGACCAACTCGACGGTCTCGTAGGGATTTCCGCCGGTGACGGCCCAGACCTCGCGGCAGAACGGGGCGTCGGCCTGGTCCGGGAAGGAGTCGTGCACCAGCCGGTTGACCGCTTCCGGGGTCAGGGCGCGCAGCTCCACGGGACGGGAGCTGCGGCCGGTGACCAGCTCGTGGAAGCCCGGTGCGTTCTCCGCCAGTTCCACCGGGCGGTAGGCGATGACGGCGAGCAGCGGCGTCTCCTGCAGGCGCACCGCGAAGAACGAGAGCCAGGCGAGCGACTCGGCGTCGGCCCAGTGGGCGTCGTCGATCATCAGCACCACCGGCTCCTGGCGGGTGGCGAGTTGGGTGACGAGCCAGTCGATGCCGTCGCGCACGCCCACGGGGTCCTGCGGGCCGACCGGCGGGGCGATGCCCAGCGCCGGGCCGGCGATCTCGTACCAGCCGCCGAGCAGCTCCTTGCGGTCGCTCTCGCTCATCGGCGCCAGAACCGGCTGGAGCAGCTGGCGGACGACGTGGAAGGGGACCGGCTGCGCGGACTCGCTGCCGCGCGCGAAGAGGACGGTGCACTTGCCCGCCTCGACGGCCATCCGGCGCGTCTCGGTGAGCAACGCCGTTTTGCCCAGGCCCGCTTCGCCGCTGTAGAGCAGCAGGCCGCCTAGCCGGGGCCGCCCTTCGGTCGCAGTTCCGCACAGCCTTTGCACCGCTTGCTCAGCGGCTTGCAGCTCGAGCTCCCGCTCGAACAGGGCGGCGGATGCGTTCTGTTCACGCTGATGCCCTGACATGGCGATGTCTCCCCGGAAGATGTGGTGGAGCGAGCCTAGCCCCGTCCGTGAGGCCAGGGGCAGGGTTCGGCAGACGGACCACCCGGGAGCGTGACCCTCCCCCGTACGCCTCTGGAGCCCGCTCCGCACCATGGGCCGCACACCCGACCGCGTCGAACATACATTCATGCGATTCGGAAACGTATTCGGAATTCGAAGCGCGAGGCCATTATGGAGCCTTTCGAATTCCTACGTCAGGCCAATCTGCGAATATGACAACTTCGCGCAGAAGCCCCGCGCGACCGGCTACGCTCCATGTCGCGCAGCGGGTTGTGGCGACTACTTCACGGTGCGCACAAGTGCTGCGCCGGCGCCGTTCTCCGCGGGAGACACCCGGGATTTCCGCGCCGGGCCCTACGCCTTCTTAAGAGTTCCGAGGATCCCGATGGTTGGTACTGGCTCGTCAGTTCAACGGCGGCCCGTCTCCGCTCTGATATGGCTGATCTCCCCCTTGGTGCTGGCCGTGTGCACGGGTACGGCGGTCCTCGCCGTCGCTCCCGACGCCCGCGTGCCGGTGGCCTGGTGCGGGGCCTCCGCCACGGTCGCGGTGGCGCTGGCAAGCTCCGAAGCCGCCCGGCGGGGACGGGTCATCGCGGCCCTGCGGCGGCGCTGCGCCGAGCAGGAGGCCGGTCTGCGGTACCAGCTCGACCAGCACGAGGCGGAGACCCGGCGGCTGGCCAAGGAGCTGCTCCCCCGGGCCATCCACCTGCTGCAGCGCGGCGCCCCCACCGAAGTCGTGCTGCGCCACACGCTGCCCGTCCACGACCTGGAGCCCGGCTACGCGGCCGCGCACCGGTCGGTGCTGAAGTCCGTCATCGAAGCCGTGCAGGCGGAGGAGGGCCTGCGCGACTCCGCGCAGCGCGCCTTCGTCAACATCGCCCGTCGCATGCAGGCCATCGTGCACCAGCAGGCCTACGACATCCGGGAGATGGAGCACAAGCACGGCAACGACCCCGACGTCTTCGGCGATCTCCTCCACCTCGACCACGGCAACGCCCTGACCGGCCGCCTCGCCGACAGCATCGCCGTCCTCGGCGGCTCCCGCCCCGGCCGCCAGTGGAAGAACGAGATCCCGCTGTACAACGTGCTGCGCGGCGCCATGTCGCGGATCCTGGAGTACCGGCGGGTCGACCTGCACTCGGTGGCCGACGTCGCCGTGGTCGGCGCCGGCGTCGAGCCGGTGATCCACGCCCTGGCCGAGCTGCTGGACAACGCCACCCGCTACTCGCCCCCGCAGACCCGGGTGCACCTGACCGCCGTGGACATCCAGTCCGGCATCGCCGTCGAGATCGAGGACGCCGGCGTCGGCCTCACCGACGAGGCGCGCCGCCGCACCGACCGCGTCCTCTCCCGCGAGGGCGCCCTCGACCTCGACGACCTCGGCGAGGCGCCGCGGCTGGGCCTCGCGGTCGTCAGCCGGCTCGCCCGCACGTACAACTTCCTGGTGTCGCTGCGGCCCTCCGCCTACGGAGGCGTCCGGGCCGTGCTGGTCATCCCCATGGACCTGATCACCGCCAGCAAGCACCCCGGCGGCGACATCGCCCGCGCGCCCAAGCTCCCGCCCTTCAAGTCCAAGCGCCGCCCGGGCCAGAAGATCCCCCCGCCCGCTCCGCAGACGGCTCCGCCGATGATGGAGCACC
>NZ_JBAMDC010000138.1:0-15538 GCF_036961605.1 Streptomyces sp. KLMMK | reverse complement strand
GGGCGGCGGGAACGGGAACTGTTCATGGCTCCGGGAGGGCGGTGCGAGCCCGCCGGGGCCCGCACCGCTCCGCCGGTTCCGCAGGCGCTCAGTTCAGGATGCCCAGCAGCACCCCGCCGACCAGGCCCGTCAACCCGCCGACGACACCGCCGACCGTGCTCACCAGGCCGCCCAGCAGCCACGTGACCACCGACAGCAGTCCCGGGGAGTCGTGGTCGTCGTACCGGTCGCCCTTGTGCCCACCCTTGTGCCCGTCCTTGTGCCCACCCTTGTGCCCCGGGCTGCGGGCCAGGTCGGAGACGTCGACGCCGTCCTTGGCCAGGTACGCGGTGGCTGCGGCGGCGTCCGTCGTGGCCTTGCTCATCTTGTTCAGGTCCGGCCGGGCGGCCTTCGACTGCTCGGCCAGGGCCGCCCGGGCGTGCCGCAGCTCCTTCAGGTGTCCCTGCAGCCTCGCGCACGTCTCGCCCTGCTCCGCGTCCTCGGCCGTGGCCGCCGCGGAGCACTTCGCGACGGCCTCCGCGGCCCGCCGGCCGATCACGTTGCGGTCGATGGCCCGGGCGCCGCGGGCGGCCGCTTCGCGGGCCGCCCGGGGATTCGCGGCCGACGGCTCGGTCACGAGGGGCGCGGTGGGCGGCATCGGGGGAGGGAATCCGGGCGATGCGACGGCGGAGCCGGTCGCGCCCAGAGCCAGCGCACCACAGAGAACACCGGAGACCATGAGGGCGGTTCTGCGGGAAGCACCCATGAACGAACTCCTTCGGGCAGGACGGATGATCTTTACGCTCACCTTGCGCCCGGCCCCACCACCCCGCAACCCGGCGCGGGCCGCCCGGCGGTGACCGGCGTACACCCCCCGGCCGAGCGGCGGGCGATCGTATAGAGGGACGAGCGGAAAATCCAATGAGGACCACGCGTGAGTGAAAGCGGCCCCGACGTCCTGGCTCCGCGCGTCCTCGCACGGCAGGCTGCAGGCGCACCACCCCCGCTCCTCCCGTGCCCCCACCCCGTGCAGAGCCCCAGCTCCCTCCCGCCGACGGAATGAGCCCCACGCCCCCATGCCCGACAGCAACCGATCCGCCGACCTCTTCGACAAGCCCCTGAACTCCCCCTTCCTGCAAGCCGTCCACGCCACGCCGGTCCGCCCCTACTACCGCCCCCTCCACGCCCGCGACGGCGAGGCCGTCATGGACGGGCGGCAGGTCGTGATGGCCGGCTGCAACGACTACCTCGGTCTGGCCACCGACCCCAGGGTCACCGCCGCCGCCGGCGCCGCCCTCCGCACCTACGGAGCCTCCTGCTCGGGCGCCCGCACGCTCAACGGCACCCTCCCGCTGCACGGTGAACTGGAGGCCGCCGTCGCCGACTTCCTCGGCACCGAGGACGCAGCCGTGGTCACCACGGGCTTCCAGGCCAACCTCGCCCTCGCGGCCCTCTTCGGCACCGGCGACCTCGTCCTCAGCGACACCGCCAACCACGCCTCG
Organism: Streptomyces sp. KLMMK; assembly: GCF_036961605.1. Lineage (NCBI taxonomy): Bacteria > Bacillati > Actinomycetota > Actinomycetes > Kitasatosporales > Streptomycetaceae > Streptomyces > Streptomyces sp. KLMMK. Next base: position 14,057 of record NZ_JBAMDC010000138.1, on the reverse strand, counting down.
CTGATCGACGGCATCCGGCTGGGCGCGGCCCACCGCCTCCGCTACCGCCACCGCGACCCCGCACACCTGGACCGGCTGCTCACCGACGCCGACCCCGCCGCCGCCAAGGCCGTCGTCACCGACGGCATGTTCTCCATGGACGGCGCCCTCGCCCCGCTGCCCGCCCTGACGGCCGCGGCCCGCCGTCACGGCGCCCGCACCATCGTCGACGGCGCCCACGACATCGGGCTGCTGGGGCCCTCCGGACGCGGCGCCGCCGAGCACTTCGGCGTCCACGACCGGGTCGACCTCTTCACCGGCACCTTCTCCAAGTGCTTCGGCTCCACCGGGGGGTTCCTCGCCGGCCCCGCCCGCGTCATCACCTATCTGCGCTACGCGGCCCGGGCCGTCCTCTTCTCCGCCTCCATGCCCCCGCCCGCCCTCGCGGCCGCCGGGAGCGCCCTGGAGATCAGCATCGCCGAGCCCTGGCGGCGCCACCGCGTCCTGGCCCTCGCCGCCCGCCTGCGCGAACGACTCGCAGGCCTCGGCTACGACACGGGCCCGGTGACGGCGAGGGAAGAGACCTCCACGGATCCCGCCGGGCCGGTCATCGCCGTACGGGCCGGGGAGCCCGCCGCGTGCGTCGGGCTGTGGCAGCGCCTGCTCGACGCGGGCGTCTACACCAACCCCGTCGGCCCCCCGGCCGTACCCGAAGGGTGCTGCATCATCCGCGTCACCCTCCAGGCGACCCACACCGACGCCCACGTCGACCGCATCACCGACGCCTTCGCGGCCGCCCGGCGCCTGCCGCCCGCCGCCCCCGCCGTCCCCGTCCTGGCCCGCCCCCGCCTGGCCCCCGCCCCGGAGACCGCACGATGACCGACGTCACCATCACCCCCGTGCGGGGACGCGCCGCCACCACCGCCTTCATCCGGCTGCCCTACCGGCTCTACCGCCACGACCCCCACTGGGTCGCCCCTCTCGAACACGAGTTGCGCGCCTGCCTCGACCCCCGCCGCAACCCCTTCCACACCACCGGCACCGTCCAGCTCTTCATCGCCCACCGGGGCCCGGTCCTCCTCGGGCGCATCGCCGCCCACACCGACCCGCGCTACCAGCAGCGCCACCGGGCGGGCACCGGTCACATCGGCTTCTTCGAGTCCACCGACGACCCGGCCGTCGCCGGTGCACTGTTCACCGCCGCCGGCCGGTGGCTGGCCGAGCGGGGGGCCGACCGCATGCTCGGCCCCCTGAGCTTCACCACCAACGACGAATGCGGTCTGCTCGTCCACGGGTTCGACCGCCCGCCCACCGTCCAGATGCCGCACAACCCCCCGTACTACTCCGAGCTGTTCACCGAGCACGGCTTCACCAAGGCCAAGGACCTCCACACCTTCACCGGCCCCGTGCCACCGGACGGCGAGGTCCCCGCGGTCATCCGCCGCGCCGCCCGGCGCGCCCTGGCCGCACCCGGCGTGAACGTGCGGCCCCTCGACCGCCGCCGCTACGACGAGGACCTCGCCGTCGTCCAGCGCATCTACAACGAGGCCTGGGCCGAGAACTACGCCTCCGTGCCCCTCACCGACGCCGAGTTCAGGCACCTCAGCCGCCGCCTCAAGCCCCTCCTTGAGCCCGGCCTGCTGCAGATCGCCGAAGTCGACGGCGAGCCCGCCGGTTTCACGCTCTGGCTCCCCGACGCCAACCAGGCCCTCGCCGCGGCCCGCGGCCGCCTCACCACCTGCGGCCTGCCCCTCGGACTCATCCGGGCCACCCTCGCGCGCCGCCGCATCACCCGCACCCGCGCCTCCACCTCCGGCATCACCAAGGAACACCGCGGACGAGGGCTGATGGCCGCCCTCTTCTGCCGGGCCCAGGAGGCCGCCGCACGCCTCGGATACACCGAGAACGAGTACTCGTGGATCCTGGAGGACAACCAGGACGCCGCCCGCTACGCCCGGGCCATGGGCGCCGTCCACACCCGCACCCACCGCCTCTACCACCGCGCCCTCGACGCCGCCCACGCCCCTGCTCCCGCTCCGGCCGCAGCCCGATGAGATACGCCGTCACCGGCGCCACCGGATTCATCGGCACCCGCCTCGTCGCGCACCTCACCGCGCTCGGCCACGACGTCACCGCGCTCGTGCGCGACCCCCGCCGCCCCGTCCCCGGCGCACGCACCGAGACCGTCGACCTCGTCACCGGCACCGGGCTGCGCGAGGCCACCGCCGACGCCGACGTCGTCGTCCACCTCGCCGCCCTCACGCACGCCGCCGACCCCCAAACCCTCACCACCGTCAACACCGGGGGCACACGGCGTCTGGTGGCCGCCCTGGCCGCCCAGCCCCACCCGCCCCGCCTCGTCTACTGCTCCTCACTGGCCGCAAGCGGCCCCGGCCGGCTGCGCCACGAGAACGACCCGCCGGCCCCCGTCTCCGCCTACGGACGCAGCAAACTCGGCGGCGAACAGGCCCTGCGGGAGGCCGACACCCGCCTGCCCGCCCTCACCGTGCGGCCCCCCATCGTCTACGGGCCGGGCGACCGCCACTTCCTGCCGAGCCTGACCGCGGCCGCAAGGACCGGGCTGCTTCCCGCCGTAGGCCGCCGCGGCCCCCGCCGCTACTCCCTGCTGCACGTCGACGACCTGTGCCGGGCCCTGCTCGCCGCCGCCGCATCCGGCACGCCGGGCGCGGTCTACCACGCCGGGGACGGCACCGAACACCTCTGGAGCGACATCGGTGCGGCCGTCGCCGCGGCACTCGGCCGGCGCCCGCCCCGGGTGGTGCACCTCCCCGTCCCCCTGGCCCTGGCCGCCGCCCGCACCCTGGGCCGCACCGGCATCCTCAACCCGGACAAGGTCGGCGAGGCCCGGCACCCCTCCTGGACCACCGCACCCGGCACCCTCCCCTCCTTCACCCCCCGCATCACCTGGCCCGACGGACTCCGCAGCACCCTGAGTCCCGCACCCCTCGACATCCGGAGCAGCACATGACCGTGCGCCGACGTCTCTCCCCGTACGAACGCGTGGTCTGGGCGGCGGGTGAGGCCCTGCCCGCCACCGTCATCGCGGCCGTCCACGTGGAAGGAGCGACGACACCCGCCCGGCTGCGGCACGCCCTGGCCGCCGTCCGCGACCGGCACCCCCTCATCGGCGCCCGCGTGGAGCGCACCGGCCCCTGGCGGGCATGGCTCACGACCCGCGACGTGCCCGAGACACCCCTGCGCGTGGTGGGCGCCGGCTCCGGACGGTCCCTCACCCGTGTGATGGAGGAGGAGCTCCAGCGTCCGTTCGCCGCCGCCACCGGCCCCCTGGCACGGTTCGTCCTCGTCGACGGCGGCACGTCGTTCGACCTGCTCGCCGCCTTCCACCACGTCGTGGCGGACGGCCACTCCGCCGCCATCGTGATCCGCGACGTCCTCGAGCACCTGGCCGCGCCCTCCGCGGAACAGCCGGTGGTCGCCGCGCCCTCCGCGGACGGCCTCCTCCCCGGGCCGCGCGTCCGCCCCTCCGACCTCGTCAAGCTCTCCCGGTCCCTGCGCATCCCCGGCCAGGCCACCGGCCCGGCCCGGGCCTGCGGCCCCGCCACACCGCTGACCTGCCACACCTGGACGCTGGGCAAGGCCGAGACCACCGCGCTGCTCGAGCGCTGCCGCGCCGAGCGGACCACCGTGCACGGCGCCCTCTGCACGGCCTTCGCCCGTGCCCGCCGGGCCTCCGGGCCCGCCCGCATCGCCGTCGCGGCGGACCTGCGCCGGATCCTGGTCCCCGCCCCCCAGGAGTCCGTCGGCCTCTACGCCGCCAGCTTCGTCCTCCCCGTCGACCCGGGGCCCGCGGACGGCTTCTGGAACCGCGCCCGCGACGTCAAGGACCGCCTCCACCGCCGTCTGCACCCGGAGGAACTGCGCCCCCTCGTGGCCGGCTTCCGGCTGATGCCCCTGCCCCACCGGATGATCACCGCGCTGCTCCACCGCAGCGAGAGGAAGGGCGCGCGCTTCGACGTGGCGCTGAGCAACGTCCGCATGTCCATCCCGGACACCTACGGAGACCTGCGCCTGACCGCCTTCCACGGCGTCGCCCACACCACGCTCTCCGGCGCCCCGGTGGTCATCCTGATCGGCCTGGGCGGCCGGCTGTTCCTCAGCGTCACCTCCACCGACCCCGACGCGGCGGGCCTGTGCGAGAGGGCCATGGCCCACCTCAAAGCGGCAGTGGCACCCACGGCCACCGGGACGCTCGCGCTGGCACGCCCCGAGAGCTAGCGGGTGCCCGCCCTCGAACCGCCGTGACGCAGGCGGTCAGTGCGCGCCCGCGTACACCCGCGACGCGAACTCCGCGATCTGCTTGTCGGAGAGGTTCTGCGCGAGGTTGGCCTCCGAGATCATGCCGACGAGACGCCGGCCGTTCTGCACGTCGATGACCGGCAGCCGCTTGATCTGGTGCTCCTCCATGGACGCCAGGGCATCCGTCGCGCTCGCGTCCGCGTCGATCCAGTGCAGCTCCCCGCCGAGCGACCCCGCCTCCACGCGCGCCGGATCCACACCGTCGGCCACGCACTGCACGACGATGTCCCGGTCGGTGACCAGGCCCTGGAGCCTGTCGTCGTCACCGCATATGGGCAGCGCACCCACCTGCAGCTCACGCATCATCTTCGCCGCGTCCTGCAGCGATTCGTGCTCGCCGACGCACTTCGCGCCCGCCGTCATGATGTCGCGGGCCTTGAGCGGCTTGTTGCGTGCCATGATCGCTCCTCCCGTCGTGGCCGGATTTTCCTTTCTCCATCGCAACACGGATGACCACCCGGCGCCATGCACGCACGGTCACCGCCCGCGGTCGGCCATGTGCTGTTCGAACATGCTGATCTTTCCGTCCAGCAGGCCGGGCCTCCCGGGCCACAGATCGGCCTTCAGGACCAGCTGGACCCGCGGCGCCCTGGCGGCGACGGCCTCCGTGGCCCGCCGGACGACGTCCATGACCTCGTCCCACTCGCCCTCGATCATGGTGTACATGGAGTCCGAGCGGTACGGCAGCCCGGATTCGCGGATGATCCGCACGGCGTCGGCGATCTCGTCGGGAAAGCTCTCCCCGACGCCGACGGGGGTCAGGGTGAAGGCGATGAGCACGGTGGTCCGCCGTCCTTTCTCTTCTCTCTTCGTCTCATTTCCCCGCGGGCTGCGGGGCCGTCGTGGTCGCGTGATAGGCGGACGCGACGAGCAGGAGACGGTCGATCTCGTGGGTCAGGCTGCGCGCCGAGGACTCGTCCGCGTCCCGGTCCGTGGGCCCCGTGAGGTTCGCCGTCTGGGCATGCGGCTTCAGACCGTCGTGCTTGTTCCGCAGGGCGGCCGTGAGCCAGGACGCGGTGATGTGCGCCTCCACCAGGTGCTCCGGCAGGCACTGCCGCCCCACGCTCTGCCGGATGGACTCCAGCGTGGCGGGCGGAATGTAGTTGCGCAGGACGATCATCGCGTCACGGATCTCGATGACCCGGCGGTAGAGCCGCAACTGGAGGGGGACGGCCGCCGCGCCGATGCGGTTGGCCGGCCGCAGGACGACGTCCGGCGTGTGCGTGGTCAGGTCCTGCCACAGCCGTTCCAGGCCGCGGTAGGACCTGCGGTACTGCAGGTGGGTCCGGATCCGGGCGAACACCGGAAGCGCCACGCCGAGCGCCATGAACGCCGCCTCGACACCGGTCACGGGCGAGAACAGCGGCGCGAACACCGGTGAACGCGTGTACAGGTAGACGAGCTTGAGCGACCACAGCACGGAGGCCAGCAGGATGCCGGTGCCGAACAGCCGCAGCCCGTAGCGCAGGAGACGCGGCGTGCCGTGCCGGCCGTAACTCCAGCACACGAATCCGCACAGGGTGTCGGCCGTGAGGTGGAAGGCGAAGAACACCCACCAGTAGGCGTCCGGGACGCTCGCCGTGCTCCGGGACGGCGCGATCCGGTTGCGCGTGTGCGCCGGCCCCAGCACGTCCAGCAGCACGAGCGCGGCCATGACGGCGACCGCCGTGCCGAACAGCAGGTGTGTGCGGCGATGGCGGCCGGCTGCCCCGTGGATGAACCACAGGACCGCCGCCGCATCGACGATGCTGAACAGATGGGTGGTCAGGTCCACCCAGTGCGCCCCGGGCACGATGCGCGCGAGCACGGCCGTCACGGGTTCGAGGTGCATGGACATCGCCACGGCGATCATGACGACGGCGAACCACAAGGGCCGCTGCTCCCGGTGCCGGACGGCCTGCGGAGCCCTGACGGCGGCCGCCGACCACAGGGCCGCGATGCCCGCGTTCTCTATCCAGGTGAGCACGAAGCCCCCGCAGGACGGCCCACCCGCAGGCCCATAGCCGATTCCAGGCCGCCGAGCATCCCCGAGAGCAGCGTCGGCGCCGGCACCCGCCCGGCCGCCTCCAGGATCAGGGTGGCGATCATCTCCGCCTCCTGCTCCTGCTCGTCGCCGTAACGGATCCGCGGCAGGACCCGGCGCACCGACTGGGGATCGGTGATGTCGAGGTGGCGGTGGAGCCGGGTGTCGTCGAGCGCGGAGCGGTGGTTGCACACCAGGTGCCCGATCTCGTGGACGATGATGTGCTCCTGGTGCAAGGGGCTGGTCTGCCCGTCGTAGAGGATGAAGTCCTGGGTCTCGACGGACAGCAGCATTCCCGACGGCGTCCCGGGGACGGTCGGTGTGGGCAGAGCCAGTAGACGCAGCGGCCGGTCGCGTTCGGCCGCAAGACGTTCGCACAGGTCCTGTGCGGAGAAAGGGTCCGGCACAGGAATCCGGCCGATCACCTTCTGGCATCGGCGGCGCAGATGCCTCCAGTGCATCTCAGTCGCTTCTCCCGCGGTCGTAGGGACGGGCGGGCACATGACCCGGTAGCCGCGCCGGGTCATCGCGGCCCCCCGGAGCCGGTGGTGGGCGGGCAGCCCCGCACGGCATGCTTCAAGGCGGTCAATGGCAGTACCACGAGCCCCCCTCGCACAAATGCCCAAGCCGCCTGCGATCGTAGATCGCCGCGCCGCGTCACGCCAGGGTTGCGGAACGTTGCCGGGGAATCCCGGGAAACCAGGGAGAGCCGCCTGCGAAAAGGGGGGACCGGCGGCTACTTGAGCGTGCTGCGACGGCCGTAGCGGCTCTTGCGGAGCCGCTGGGCGATGCGGTGGAGACGCGGGTAGCGCTCGCGCTGTTCGCGGGAGTGGCGGTCGAGTTCCTGCGTCAGCCGCTCGGTGCGCTTCTCCACGTCGAGCTCGTCGAGGATACGGTCGATCTCCGCGAGCAGCGCTCCGTGCAGCTGCCACTGCCGGGGGTGCAGCTGCACCTGGCGGAGGAGGAGGTCCGCGGCGTGGTCACGGGTCCTGCGGGCGGCGTCGAGCTCGCGCGTGAGGTTGTCCTCGGCGTGTTCCGCGCTGGTGGTGACGTGCGTCGTGATGACGATGGCGAAGTGCTCGACCGCCAGGGCCATGTTCGTGAAGACCTCCCGGAGTGCGGCGGCGGTCTCCTCGGGGAAGAGCGATTCCTCCCTGCGGTGGGTCGCGAGGTCGGTGAGGGTCCGGCAGGTCACGCGCAGCACCACCGCGGTGATTTCCAGCGCGTCCAGCCCGGTGCGCAGCACGACCCGGTAGAGGAGCCCCTCCTTGACGCGCGGATTGAGGCGGAGACTGTCCTCGGCCTGCCGCAGCGAGGCGTCCACCTGGACGATGTCGTGGTCGAGGCGCCGGGCGGCGTGCAGCCGGGCCGCGGCCTCCTCCACGGGGGTGTGACCGGTGATCTCCTCGCCGATGTCCTGCAGCAGGAGGCGCATGCGGCGGGCGAGGTCCTCGATGGCCTCCCCGGCGGGCTGCACCCACACCGGGGGCACGAGCAGGACGTTGAACAGCAGCCCGACCACCGCGCCGATCAGGGTCTCCAGCACGCGGTCCCACGCCGTTTCCGCGACCCGCGTCACCCCGAGGACGAGCATCGCGCTGATCGCGACCTCGGGGACGAACTCGCCCGCCTTCACGAACCGGCCGATCACGAGGGAGGCCAGGATGATCAGCCCGAGACTCCACCACGACAGCCCGACCAGCGCACTGAAACCGATCGCGATGATGACGCCGGCCACCACGGAATTGACCCGGCGGACCCCCGTGGTGAGCGTGGCGTACAGGGTGACCTGGACGACCAGCAGCGCGGTGAGCGGCGCGGTCAGCGGGGCGGGCTCGTTGCTCAGCCACAGCGCCACGACATAGGCGATCACCGCGGCTGCGGTGGACCGGACGGTCTGCACGACCGCGGGTTCCCTGCCGCGCCTCACCAGCATCGTCAGGGGGTCACGAAGCCCGGGCACATCGGGGTTCCTTCCCCTTCCCGCCCGCCTGCGAGCCATCCGATGCGCCACTCGGGTGGCGGGAGGGGCCGGCCGGGCCCGCGCAGCGGGATGGCAGGATTCCCGGCATGACTGAACATCAGGGTTTTCTTGCCGGTAAGTGCGTTCTGGTGACGGGGGCGAGCAGCGGTATCGGTGCCGCCGCAGCGAAGGTGTTTGCGCGCGAGGGCGCCGCGGTCGTGCTGACGGCGCGCCGGGAAGAGCGCCTGGCGGCGCTGTGCGAGGAGATCCGCGGGGGCGGCGGCGACGCCGCGTTCGTCGTGGGCGACATCCGGGACGAGGGCGACGCGCGGCGGGCGGTGGAGTTCGCGGTGGAGCGGCACGGGCGCCTCGACGCCGCGTTCAACAACGCGGGAATCGGGTGGGACCAGGAGCCGATGCACCTGATGAAGGACGATGCCTACGACACGATCATGGATACGAACGTCCGGGGCGTCTGGAACGTGATGCGGCACGAGCTCGCGGCCATGGTGGAGGCCGGGTCCGGCGGGTCCGTCGTCAACAACAGCAGCGTCGCCGGGATGCTGGCGATACCCGCCGCCGCGCCGTACATCGCGTCGAAGCACGCGGTGATCGGCCTGACGAAGGCGGCGGCGGCGGAGTACGCGCCGCACGGCATCCGGGTGAACACGGTCGCGCCGGGGACGACGCGGAGCGAGATCATCGCCGGCTGGTTCGAGCGGAACCCGCACATCGAGCCGGAGCTCCACCGCCTGACGCCGCAGGCGCGCACGGCCGAGCCTGCCGAGATCGCGGAGGCTGCGGCCTGGCTGTGCAGCGACCGGGCGTCCTTCGTGACGGGAGCGGTGCTGCCCGTGGACGGCGGATTCACGATGGTGTGACGCCGCACGGCGGTGTGACACGGGCGGAGCCCGGCGGCCTGGTCCGGCTGCCGGGCTCCGCCCGTGATCGCGCTGGGGTGCGCCGTGCCTTGCCGAGCCCTGCTTCGCTTCGGCCCCGCACCGTCAGGCGACGGGCGCGGGAGCGGTGTGCGTGGTGGTGAAGACGGGCTGGTCGTTCTGGAACCCGACCGTCGTGTGGGTGACGGTGCGCGACGTCGTACGGGTCTCGGTCGTCAGGGTGATGGGGGCGTCGAACTCCGCGTACCGGTGGAACGTGGTGTGCGTGGTGGTCGGCTGGGGACGGTAGCCGGTGCCCGGGGCGTCCGGGACGCAGGCGCACGGGCTCGTGTCCGCATCCGTGCCGGCGGTGACGGCCCCGGTGACGGGCGCGGTGGCGGTGTACGCGGCCTGGTTGGCGGCCTCGATGAGCACCAGTCCGGGGACATGGTCGACGGCGTGGTCGTAAAGGACGGTGTTGTCGAAGGTGTGGCGCAGCTGCCAGGTGCGGGGCTGCCCCGTGGGGCTGAGCACGACCTCGTCGGGCGCGGTACGGCCGACCTGCACGGGAGGGAGGGGCGGCGTGACGGGCGGCAGGGTCGTGGGCGGCCGGTGGTACGCGCCCCGCAGGCGGCGGTAGACCATGGGGGGAATCCACTCGAAGTCGGTCTCGCCCGTGGCGAGAACGGTCTCGGAGGCCTCGTCGCCGGCCTCGCCGGACCCGGCGGCGGTGACGGTCATCTGCAGGTGGAGGGCGGTGGTGCGCTTGCCGCGCGTCGTGGTGGGGGTGGCCGTGATGTTGATGCGCAGCGGCGTCGCCCGGTGGGTGTCGACGGCGGCGTCGGGGTTGAGGCTGTAGGAGAAGGTACGCAGGAGAGTGGCGTGGTCCAGCGGGGCCGCGTAGGCGGTGTGGGCGAGGAAGAGAGCCGCCTGGCGAACGGTCTGGGCGACGGCGAGGGTCTCGTAGTGGGTGCCCTGGCCGGGTATGCGGTGGGCCGTGTGGGCGGGCCAGACGGCGGAGACGGTGTAATGGGTGGCGTCCTGCTGCTCCCAGCCGGTCAGGTACACGGCGTCGTCGAAGCTCAGGTGGACCAGTTCCTTGGCGACGCCGCCGCTGCTGACGGCCCCGGGGCCGCCGGTGGTGTCGCCGGCACCGTTGCCGGTCCGCGCGTTTTCGGCGCTAGGGTCTGCGGCTGAGGCGCGGAGCCGGCCGGACGCGTCGATCTGATCGGCCTGCAGCCGGAGGTTCCGGCGCGGGACGGAGCGGCCGGCGTGCTGCGGGGTGCTCTGGTCGGCACGGGGAGCGGGGCTGAGCAGGATCTGAGACACGTCTCTCCTCGAAGTGGATTCGTGCGTCCCGGTGGTTAGCCGGCTCGGTGATAAGATACGTACTATCCGGTTTGCTTTTTGGGTGGATGGCGGGGTATGGAGCCGCCCACCCGGCGGGCCGGAGTGGGAAGGACCCCGGATTCGCCGCACCGGGGGCGGACCGCAGGTTCCGCCGGTGCGCCGGTGTCGTCGTGCTTGCTCAGGCCGTTGTCCGCGGGCTCTGCCCGGCTCGTCCGGCTGTGCCCGGCGATCCTGCCGGGTGAGCGGTCTTGTAGCGGTTGGCTGTCGGTGATTGGGAGGTAATCAATGGCGAAGCAGGCGCGGGCGATTCACACGCGCCGCCTCATTCTCGAGGCGGCGGGCGAGGTCTTCGACGAGTACGGGTACGAGTCGGCGACGATCGCGGAGATCCTCGGGCGCGCGGGCGTGACCAAGGGTGCGCTGTACTTCCACTTCGCCTCCAAGGAGGAGCTGGCGCGCGGCGTCCTCAGCGAGGCGCTGACGACCGAGGGCGTCATGCCCCAGGAGTCGCGCCTGCAGGAGTGGGTGGACGTCGGCATGGTGCTGGCGCACCGGCTGCCCAGGGAGCCCCTGCTGAGCGCCGCGATCCGGCTGTCGGCCGACCGCAAGGCACGGGACCTGTTCGGCACGTCCTGGCCGGCGTGGATCTCCTTCATCGCGGGGCAGCTGACCGCGGCGAAGGAGCAGGGGGAGCTGCTGCCCCACGTCGACACGGAGCGGATCGCCGTGCTGTTCGTGAGCGCCTGGACGGGTGTTGAGATCCTCTCGACGGCTCTGGACGGGGGCGACTCCCTGGAGGAGCGGGTCGCGCTGCTCTACGACACGATCCTGCCGGGCGTCGCGGTGCCGGGTGCGCTGCGGGCGCTGGACACGGCCCCCGACCGCGGGACGCGGGTCTGGGACGCGCACTGCGCCCAGCGTGAGGAGGAAGCGGCAGCCGCCGCGTCGTGACGACCGGTGCCCTTCCCCGGCGGTGACGCCGGGCGGGCAGGAGATGTGCGGGCGGCGGGCTGTGCAGGACCGCTGCCGCATGGAGGGCAGGCCCTCCGCGCTGCCACGGATGACGACGTCCACGCTTCCCCCTGTGTTTGTGGCCGATGCCGGGCGCGGGCGCTTGGTGCCAATGGATACGAGCCCCCCTCGTCACTCCCGGCACGGCATCGAAAAGCTGTCCCGGAGCCGCTGCTCGTGACAGCGGGGCCTCGGGTGATCCGACGTCAGGGACGCTAACAAACCGGCCATCCTGTTTGTCAAGGCTCGACGGGAATCCCATACTCATCCCGTGACCTGGGTGAATGTCCCCCCGGGAAGGCGATCGGGCGCAAGTGAAGGAGAAACCGCGCGGTTGGTTTCTCTATGCTTTTAAGGGAACGGCAAAAGGCCCGCAACGTGCATTGCGGGCCTGATGGCTGTTTGCGGGGGCGTGGCTGCTGTTCTCCGGCGCAGGCGGCGCCGCGGGAGCTCAGCCGCGGAGCGCGTCGGCCCCGGCGGGCCGGTCGGCGGTGGCGCCGGTCGCGCTGATGACGGATTCCGTGCCGGCGGGCTGCAGTTGGGCCAGCGCCTTGGGCGTCGCCAGCTGTGGCAGCAGGGTGTGCCAGAGGCCGGTGAGGGTGTGGCGTGAGAGCCAGCTGCGGTCGTGACGCGCCAGGGCCTCGAATCCGGCGGTCGCCCCCACGACCGTGGCGGTCAGCTCCTCCCTCACGGCCTGCGGCGGCGTCTGCCCGTGGGTCGCGGACCGTTCCAGCGTGCGACGCACGCACTCGAGCCATTCCTGGCGCAGATTCGTCTCGGAGTGGTGCGCGGTACGGCAGTTGAGGTGGAAACCTGCGCGCACCACGACATCCCACCGCAGCTGCTGGGCGATGACGTGCGACGAGTCGACGAGCGCCTGCAGGGGGGAGGGGCTCTTCCGGTGGGCGTGCCGGGCCAGGGCGTGCAGGGTCCGGGCGGCTTCGGACTCCACGGCCGCGGCCATGGCCGCCTTGGTGTCGAAGTGGAAGTGCAGGGCGCCCGAGCTCACCCCGGCGCCGGCGCTGATGCCCGCGAGCTTGGCGCGGGTGTAGCCGAACTGGTCGAAGGCCTGGGCTGCGGAGCGGATCAATGCGTGCCGGGTGTTCATGGCCCGTTCTTGCTTCGTCACCGGCAACTCCTGGGGGACAACGTCATGGGGCACGTCATGGGCCACATGAAACCAACTAACTGGTTTTATTTCTACTGCCACTGCCCGGTATGGCGCGTTAAGTGAAGTATCTGGCGTCAGGAAGCCCCCACGGGCCGTACCTCTCGCGTTGCACACCGTACCGATCGGCGTGCCGGTGCGGTGGTATCGCCTTCCCGGGGGTGCCTGCAAATCGGCCTACTGTGGGGCAAGTTGCCTAAATTTTTCGGCCCACGCCGTGTGTCTGTGACCGAAATGCGGCTTCTGGTAGGGGAGGCATCGCCTCGCCCCATTAACTCTTTGACAAACCGACAGCCCGGTTTGTAATGTCACGGCGAACGGTTGTTCGCGGCGCCGTCGCCGCGCGAACGTGCAGGAGCAGCGATGAATCAGCAGGTCAGCACCCTTCTCGATGCGCACCCCGGGGATGCGTCCCGGCGGGTGCCCGGGCCGAGGGCCGGGCATCCTGCAGACCGGGCCCCGGCCATGACGCGGCCGGGCGAGACGTTGCGGATCCTCGTCGTCGACAGCGACACCCAGGCCGCCGAGAGGCTGGCCGGGAGACTGCAGCGCCACGGCTGCGAGACCTTCTCCGTCACCACCGGAGAGGCCGCCCTCGCCGCGTACCGGTCTGCGGACCTGGTCCTGCTGGATCCGGAACTGCCCGATCTGGACGGCCTGGAGGTCTGCCGGACCGTGCGAGCTGCCAGCGAGGTTCCCATCATCGCGGTGACGGCCCTGTCCGGCGAGCTCGACCGGGTCCTCGGTCTGCAGGCCGGCGCCGACGACTATGTCGTCGAGCCCTACGGTTTCCGCGAACTGATGGCCCGCATCGAAGCCGTCATGCGCCGTGCGCGCCCCGCAGTGCGTCCCTCGGAGGGGGTCATCACCAGCGGAGCGCTGACCATCGACCCCGGCTTGCGCGAAGTGCACATGGGGGGACGCCGGATCGACGTCACCCGCAAGGAATTCGACCTGCTCCACCTGCTGGCCTCCCGCCCCGAGAAGGTCGTCTCCCGCGAGCAGCTCATGACCCAGGTGTGGGACGACTACTGGTCCCGTCCCGGCCGGACGATCGACACCCACGTCAGCAGCCTGCGGGGCAAGCTCGGGTCCGCCGGCTGGATCATCACCGTCCGCGGCGTCGGCTTCCGCTTCGGGCACGCCTGAGCCCGCCCCCTCCCTCTTCGCGGACCCGTCGACCCCTGCCGGTCCGTCGGCGCGGAACCACCTGCTCGCGCTGCCCCGCGCGCACCGGGCCCGGTGCCCCCGCCCGCACACGAGTGCCTCGTCGATCACCGCTCGACCGCTCTCTGATTGGGTCTGCCGACATCCGATGACTTCCGATCGTCTTTGAAAGAGGACATT
>NZ_JBAMDC010000137.1:0-15563 GCF_036961605.1 Streptomyces sp. KLMMK | reverse complement strand
CCGCCCCCGTGGACGACTGGCCCGTGGCCGAAGGCGGCTCCGCGCGCTCCGCGCAGGACAGCCCGCGCGGTCACGAGGACGTCGAGAGCACCGGTCGGTTCCCCGCCTCGCGCCCCGCGCTGCCGAGCGCCGGGCCGGGCGACACCGCCGAGTTCCCGGCGATCGGGTCGGCTCCGGAGCCCCGGGGCGCCGCGGGCGGGTTCGACCGTCCGCAGCGCGGTGACGCGCCGAACAGCACGTCGGGCCAGTTCGCCCGCCCCGTGCAGGGCGACGCCCCGAGCAGCACGTCCGGCCAGTACGAGCGCCCCGCCCTCGGCGAGGCACCCGGCAGCACGTCCGGTCAGTTCGCCCGCCCCGTGCAGGGCGACACGCCGAGCAGCACGTCCGGCCAGTACGAGCGCCCCGCCCTCGGCGAAGCGCCCGGCAGCACGTCGGGCCAGTTCGCCCGCCCGGAGCTCGACGACGACCCGCTGACCAGCACCACCGGTCAGTTCGCCCAGCCGGCTCTCCGTGAGTCGGGGCACAGCTCGCCGCTGTTCGAGGAGCTGGAGTCCAACTGGTTCCGCGGCGCCGCGGGCGAGGGTCAGGCCGGCGCGCCGGAGCAGACCCCGGACGCGCCCTCCGGCCAGAACCTGCCGAAGCGCCAGCCGCGCCAGTCCCTCCAGGACCCGGAGCGCGGCCCGCTCGGCGCGGTCCCCCGGGCCCCGCAGGCCGGCCGGCCGACCCGGCCGTCGCAGGCCCGTCCGGTCCCGCAGACCCGCCAGGCGCCTGCGGCCCAGCAGCCCCAGCAGGCCCCGGCCGACAACTGGCGCCAGTCCCCCAACGACGAGACGTGGCGCCGGGCCGAGCAGGTCCGCGAGCCCTCCGCGGGCGGCAAGACCTCTTCCGGGCTGCCGCGCCGCGTCCCCAAGGCGAACCTCGTCGAGGGCGCCGCGCAGACGACGCAGCCGATCCAGCAGGTCGGCCCGCAGGTCTCGCGTGCACCCGACGACGTGCGCGGCCGTCTGACCAACCTCCGCCGGGGTATCCAGCAGGGGCGTCAGGCCGGCAACACGACCACGGGCAACCACACCGTTGACCCCACCAATTACCAGCAGGAGCGTTAGTTGAGTCCGATGAGCCAGGCGGCGCAGAACCTGAACTGGTTGATCACCAGTTTCGTGGAGAACACCCCAGGGGTTTCCCACACCGTCGTGGTCTCCGCCGACGGACTCCTTCTGGCGATGTCCGAAGGGTTCCCGAGGGACCGCGCCGACCAGCTGGCGGCCGTCGCCTCCGGCCTGACCTCGCTGACCGCCGGAGCCTCCCGCATCTTCGAAGGCGGCGCCGTCAACCAGACCGTGGTGGAGATGGAACGAGGCTTCCTCTTCATCATGTCCGTCTCCGACGGCTCCTCCCTGGCCGTGCTGGCGCACCCCGAGTGCGACATCGGCCTCGTCGGCTACGAGATGGCCCTTCTCGTCGACCGCGCGGGCAACGTCCTCACCCCGGACCTCCGCGCCGAGCTCCAGGGCAGCCTGCTGAACTGACCGATGTTTCCTGCTGATCCCGTCCGACCGTACGGCCGAAAACCCCCCACCGGCCCGCGCTCGACGGCATTATTGCCAGTCCTGCTGTCCCGTCCGGAGGATTCATGACCCCGCCCGCCTCGCCCGGCCCGTACGGTGCCTCTCATCACGCGCCGTACGGGAGTGAAGGCGAAGAGCCGCTGATCCGCCCCTACGCCATGACGGGCGGCCGCACCCGGCCGCGCTACCAGCTCGCCATCGAGGCACTGGTCAGCTCCACCGCCGACCCGGCCGTGCTCGGGAGTCTGCTCCCCGAGCACCAGCGGATCTGCCACCTGTGCCGCGAGGTCAAGTCGGTCGCCGAGGTCTCGGCGCTGCTGAACATGCCGCTCGGCGTGGCGCGCATTCTGGTCGCGGACCTGGCGGAGGCCGGCATGGTGGCGATCCACCAGCCGGGCGGCAGCGGAGAGTCCGGCGGGACGCCGGATGTGACACTGCTCGAAAGGGTGCTCAGTGGACTTCGGAAGCTCTAGCGGAGGCGTCGCCGGCGGCGGCGCGGGCCGCTCCACCACCTCCGCGAAGATCGTGGTGGCGGGCGGCTTCGGCGTGGGCAAGACCACGTTCGTCGGCGCGGTCTCGGAAATCAGTCCGCTGCGGACCGAAGCCGTCATGACGTCCGCCTCGGCGGGCATCGACGATCTGAGCCACGTTCAGGACAAGACCACGACCACCGTGGCGATGGATTTCGGCCGTATCACCCTGGATGACGATCTCATCCTGTATCTCTTCGGTACGCCGGGCCAGGACCGCTTCTGGTTCATGTGGGACGACCTGGTCCGCGGCGCCATCGGCGCCGTCGTCCTCGTCGACACCCGCCGCCTCGCCGACTGCTTCCCCGCGGTCGACTACTTCGAGAACAGCGGCCTGCCCTTCGTCATCGCCCTCAACGGCTTCGACGGGCACCAGCCCTACGCCCCCGAAGAGGTCCGCGAGGCGCTGCAGATCGGGCCGGACACGCCGATCATCACGACCGACGCCCGCCACCGCGGCGAGGCGAAGAGCGCGCTGATCACCCTGGTCGAGCACGCTCTGATGGCCCGGCTGAAGTAACTCTTCGTCAGCTCTTCGTCAGCTTTTCGTCGGTTCTCCGCCGGTTCTCCACCGGCCCTTTGTCTGCTCTTCGCCGACAACTTCCGCATCGCCCAGATCGTCGCGTGAAACGTTACGGAGGGGCTGTGGCATTGGACACGACCCGACGCAGAGTTCATAACGTTTCGACAGAGAATCGACCGGACGCGGCAACCCACCGCGTTCGGTCGACTTCACTGTGCGCACGTTTCGCCCGCCATTTGGCGCCGCTCGCTCTTAATGCCCGTTTTATGTCGGGCAAATCGAGTGGCCTGGCGGGGGCCCCCGCTGTTTGGAATGCGCACCCCCGACGTGCTGGAATTCCAGGAACTGAGCAGTAACGGCTCAGCCGAAAAACGGCACACAACCCGGGTGCCGACGCCGAGAGGTTGTTGGTCGAGTGACGCGCAGAAAGACGGGCGCCGCACAGCAGACGCAGGACGAGCGGGGCAACTTCACCCCGCCGTCGCGCGGAGCGGTGCCGCCTTCGCCTTCCCCTGCTTCGAGCGTGCCCGAAACCCCGGCTCCCTCCGGGGGCTCGGGCGGCCGGTTCTCCCCCCGCAACTGGCGGGTGCCCGCCAAGCTGAACGCGATCCTCATGATCCCCGTGATCGTGGCCGTCGTGGTCGGTGGCCTGCACGTGAAGGAGCAGGTCGACACCTGGGAGCAGGCCAAGGACGCCGCGAACACCGCGCGAGTGGTGCGCGCCGCGGCCACCTACGCCCACGCGGTGATCGACGAGCGCGACCTGACGGCCCAGCCGCTCCTGCAGAACAACCCCGACGACCCGGTCATCAAGAAGACCCGGGACGCCACGGACGCCGCCCGCGCGGAGTTCGACAAGACCGTCAAGGACATGCCGGACACCGCGGGCCTGCGCCGCCGCATGAAGCTCTTCCGCGAGGCGGAGGGCACGCTGCCCAAGCTGCGCAAGGCCGCCTACACGCCCGCGATGACCGGGGTGCAGACCGAGGACGGCTACGGCGCCATCCAGCGTCCGCTCATGGCCTTCGCCAACGAGCTGGGCTCGGGCCTGGGCAACGAGAACGTCGTCTCCTACGGCCGCATGGTCTACGCCGTCTCCCTGGCCAAGGCCGCCGAGTCGCTCGAGCGCGCGATCGGTACCCACCTGCTCGTCAAGCCGGCGAAGGACCCCAAGGAGCAGCAGCTCCAGCGCACGTCCTTCTCCTCCTACTACTTCCTCGAGTACATCGCCCGCGCCGAGTACGACGCGAGCGGCACCGAGGACGACATCAGCCGGCTCAACGACGCCATCGCCACCAAGGCGAAGTCGTCGGAGCAGGAGAAGATCGCCAACGCGATCATGGCGGGCAAGACCAAGGAACAGCTGGAGACCGCGGGCATCACCGCGGCCGGCTGGCAGGACGCCGCCACGGCGAAGTTCGACGCCTACCGCTCGGTGGAGGTCTACCTCACCGACAAGGCGGTGAACGAGGCCGAGAAGATCTCCTCCGACGCCCAGCGCGACGCGATCCTCAACGGCTCGGTCATGGTCGTGGCCCTGCTGCTCGCCTTCTTCGTGGCCGGCATGATGGCCCGCTCCATGAGCCGCAGCATGCGCCGCCTGCGCCGCGCCGCCTTCGACGTGGCCGAGCAGCGCCTGCCCGCGCTGGTCGACCAGCTGTCGCGGACCGACCCGGGCCGGGTCGACACCCGGGTCCAGCCGATCCCGATCACCACCCGGGACGAGATCGGCGAGGTCGCCCGCGCCTTCGACCAGGTCCACCGCGAGGCCGTCCGGCTCGCCGCCGAGCAGGCCCTGCTCCGTGGCAACGTCAACGCGATCTTCACCAACCTCTCGCGCCGCAACCAGAGCCTCATCGAGGGTCAGCTGACCCTGATCACCGAGCTCGAGGAGCACGAGGCGGACCCGGACCAGCTGGAGAACCTCTTCCGCCTGGACCACCTGGCCACCCGTATGCGCCGCAACGGCGAGAACCTCCTGGTCCTCGCCGGCGAGGAGCCCGGCCGCCGCTGGGACCAGCCGGTCCCGCTGGTGGACGTGCTGCGCGCCGCCTCCTCCGAGGTGGAGGCCTACGAGCGCATCGAGCTCTCGGGCGTCCCGGACGCCGAGATCCACGGCCTCGCCGTGACCGACCTCGTGCACCTCCTCGCCGAGCTGCTGGAGAACGCGACCTCGTTCTCCTCCCCGCACACCAAGGTCCGGGTCACCGCGACGCGTCTGCCCGACGGCCGCGTGATGGTCGAGATCCACGACAAGGGCATCGGCCTGACCGCCGAGGACTTCGCGGACATCAACCACAAGCTGGCCAACCCGCCGACCGTGGACGCCACGATCTCCCAGCGCATGGGCCTGTTCGTGGTCGGCCGCCTGGCGACGCGCCACGGCATCCGCGTCCAGCTGCGCCCCTCGGGCGAGCAGGCAGGCACGACCTCCCTGGTCATGCTGCCGGACCGGATCACGCACGGTGGCGGTGGCGAGGACGAGCTGTCCGCCGACGACTTCACCGTCTCCCAGATGGTCCCGGGCCAGCAGCAGGCGGCCCCCGGCGTCCAGGCCGGTGCCAACGCCGGCGCCGGCGCCGTGAACCGCATGCGGACCGCGGCGGAGCTGGGCTTCGACGACTCCCGCTACGAGCAGCCGCAGCAGGGCGCCCCGGGCGCCACGCTGGACCCGGTGAACCGCTCCCGGCTCCGTGAGGAGCGGCGTGCGGCGCTGGAGGCGGCCGCCGACAGCCGCCCGCTGTTCCGCGACGAGGTGCCGCAACAGCACGAGCAGCAGCCGGCGTACGACCAGCAGCAGTACGACCAGCAGGGCCCGCACCGGACCGAGGAGTTCCCGGCGCTGCCCGAGCAGCCGTACGAGCAGTCCTACGAGCAGCAGCAGCCGCAGCACGGCTACCCGGACTCCGGCTACGCCGAGCAGGGCTATGCCGAGCAGGGCTACGCGGAGGCCGGTTACCCGCAGCAGCAGGCGTACGCCGAGCCCGAGGTCCCGACCCGCAACGACGTGTGGCAGCAGCCCGGTGCGTACCAGGACGGTGGCCCGCAGGGTTACGGAGCGGATTCGGAATCACTGCCGCCCGCTGACACGGCGCAGCCCGAGCGCGTAGAGTTCGACCGTCCGGGCCCCTCTACGAGCGGCTCCCACTCGCTGACCGGGTCCGGTCTGCCGCGACGCGCGACGCAGTGGCAGCAGTCCGAGTCTGTCGAAGAGGCCGTGGGGGCCGGCGAACCGGAGCAGCCCCAGCAGGACCTACAGCAGCCTCACGAGGGTGAAAGCCCCGACTGGCGATCGGAGAACGACGAGCGCTGGCACCGTGCCGAGCAGCTCCGGGATCCGAAGGCCGGCGGAGTGACCCCCTCCGGACTGCCCCGCCGAGTGCCCAAGGCCAATCTGATCGAGGGCAAGGCGGCGCAGACGCCGCAGGGCGGTTCCCAGATTTCCCGTGCCCCGGAGGACATACGCGGCAGGCTCAGCAACCTGCGTCGCGGTGTCCAGCAGGGGCGCACCGTGGGGACCGACAGCGGTCCGGCCACCACACATGAGCAGCATGAGCAACACGACCAGGGCTTCGGCCCCGGCGGCACCTACGATCAGGAGCGTTAGTGTGAGCCCGATGAGCCAGGCGGCGCAGAACCTGAACTGGTTGATCACCAGTTTCGTGGAGAACACCCCAGGGGTTTCCCACACCGTCGTGGTCTCCGCCGACGGACTCCTTCTGGCGATGTCCGAAGGGTTCCCGAGGGACCGCGCCGACCAGCTGGCGGCCGTCGCCTCCGGCCTGACCTCGCTGACCGCCGGAGCCTCCCGCATCTTCGAAGGCGGCGCCGTCAACCAGACCGTGGTGGAGATGGAACGAGGCTTCCTCTTCATCATGTCCATCTCCGACGGCTCCTCCCTGGCCGTGCTGGCGCACCCCGAGTGCGACATCGGCCTCGTCGGCTACGAGATGGCCCTTCTCGTCGACCGCGCGGGCAACGTCCTCACCCCGGACCTCCGCGCCGAACTGCAGGGGAGCCTTCTCAACTAGCAAAGAGGCAGTGCGTTTCGCGCCACCGCGCCATAGGGTGCGGTGGCGCGACCAGCAGCAGACAGGCACGTTGAGGAGGAGACGTGGCAACGCCCCCCGGCGGTTACCCGTACGGCAATGACCAGCAGGCTCAGCCTCCGCTGAACCGCTTCAATTTCCCCTCCGCACCAAGCCATCGTGCGCAGGCGGAGCCGGCACGGCCCCCGCAAGTACCGCAGACGTCGCACCGCAGGGCGTCCTCGTCCCCTTCCGGCGGCAAGCGGAGCAATCCGCTGGTCCGCCCCTACGCAATGACCGGCGGCCGGACCCGGCCGCGCTACCAGCTCGCCATCGAGGCGCTGGTGCACACCACGGCCCAGCCGGCCCAGCTCCAAGGGCAGTTGCCGGAACACCAGCGCATCTGCCACCTGTGCCGCGAGATCAAGTCGGTCGCCGAGATCTCGGCACTTCTCACCATTCCCCTCGGCGTCGCCCGAATCCTCGTCGCCGACTTGGCGGAGGCCGGACTCGTCGCCATCCATCAGCCCGGCGGCGACGAGTCCGCCGGCGGCCAGCCTGACGTGACACTGCTCGAAAGGGTGCTCAGTGGACTTCGGAACCTCTAGCGGCGAGGCAGCCCGCTCCACCACCTCCGCGAAGATCGTGGTGGCGGGCGGTTTCGGCGTGGGCAAGACCACGTTCGTCGGCGCGGTCTCGGAGATCAACCCGCTGCGGACCGAAGCCGTCATGACGTCCGCCTCGGCGGGCATCGACGACCTCACCCACGCGCCGGACAAGACCACGACGACCGTGGCCATGGACTTCGGCCGCATCACCCTGGACCAGGACCTGATCCTGTACCTGTTCGGTACCCCCGGCCAGGACCGCTTCTGGTTCATGTGGGACGACCTGGTCCGCGGCGCCATCGGCGCCGTCGTCCTCGTCGACACCCGCCGCCTCGCCGACTGCTTCCCCGCGGTCGACTACTTCGAGAACAGCGGCCTGCCCTTCGTCATCGCCCTCAACGGCTTCGACGGACACCAGCCCTACACGCCGGACGAGGTCCGCGAGGCGCTGCAGATCGGCCCCGACGCGCCGATCATCACCACGGACGCCCGCCACCGCAACGAGGCGAAGAGCGCGCTGATCACCCTGGTCGAGCACGCCCTGATGGCGCGCCTTCGGTGAGGCGTCGGTCGCACCGACGCGAAAAGGTCCCCGCACCGCGCTCCTCACGGAGCGTGTGCGGGGGCCTTCTGCGTATGTCTTCCCGGACGACTGCGCTCCACGCCGACGCCGGACGGGACGCCAACGCCGGACGGGCTTGATTCCGCTGTCTCAGCGGAATCAAGCCCGTCCGGCGTGATGAAGCGGGTACCAGCCCTGCCGGCTGTGCGGCGCGCGGCGGTGTCCGCCCGGGGGCAACCCCCGGACCCCCGGTCTCAGCCCTGCCAGCTGTGCGGCGCGCGGAAGCCCGGCGTGCGCTCCAGGCGGCGCCAGACGGCCGTGGAGCGGCGCGGGCGGGGCGGGGCCGTGTGGTTCTTGGTGGCGGCGGCGCGGGCGAGGAGGACGGCGGTGACGGCCGCGAGCTCCTCGGCGTCCGCCGTGCCCTTCTCCACGCGTACCAGCGTGTCGTTCATGCGTGTCTCCCTTACTGGGGCGGGTTGCCGTGCTTGCGGGAGGGCAGGTCGGCGTGCTTCGTGGCCAGCATGGCCAGCGAGCGGATCAGCACCTGCCGGGTCTCGACGGGGTCGATCACGTCGTCGATCAGTCCGCGCTCGGCGGCGTAGTACGGGTGCATCAGCTCGGCCTTGTACTCCTTGACCATGCGCGCCCGCATCGCCTCGGGGTCGTCCGCCTCGGCGATCTGCTTGCGGAAGATCACGTTGGCGGCGCCCTCCGCGCCCATCACCGCGATCTCGTTGGTCGGCCAGGCGTAGGTCAGGTCCGCGCCGATGGACTGCGAGTCCATGACGATGTACGCGCCGCCGTAGGCCTTGCGCAGGATGACCGAGATGCGCGGCACCGTGGCGTTGCAGTAGGCGTACAGCAGCTTGGCGCCGTGGCGGATGATTCCACCGTGCTCCTGGTCGACGCCCGGGAGGAAGCCGGGGACGTCCAGAAGAGTGATGATCGGAATATTGAAGGCGTCGCACATCTGGATGAAGCGCGCGGCCTTCTCGCTGGCCTCGATGTCGAGGACGCCGGCCAGCGACTGGGGCTGGTTGGCGACGATGCCGACGACCTGGCCGTCCAGGCGGGCCAGGGAGCAGATGATGTTGGTGGCCCAGCGCTCGTGGACCTCCAGGTACTCGCCCTCGTCGACGATCTCCTCGATGACCTTGCGCATGTCGTACGGGCGGTTGCCGTCGGCGGGCACCAGGTCCAGCAGGGCCTCGCCCAGCCGGTCGGCGGGGTCCTCGCTCGCCACGCGCGGCGGGTTCTCGCGGTTGTTCTGCGGCAGCAGCGAGAGGAGGTAGCGGACCTCCTCCAGGCAGGTCTCCTCGTCGTCGTACGCGAAGTGCGCGACGCCCGAGGTCTCGGCGTGCACGTCCGCACCGCCGAGGCCGTTCTGGGTGATCTCCTCGCCGGTGACGGCGCGGACGACGTCGGGGCCGGTGATGAACATCTGCGAGGTCTCGCGGACCATGAACACGAAGTCGGTCAGGGCCGGCGAGTAGGCCGCGCCGCCCGCGCAGGGGCCGAGCATCACGGAGATCTGCGGGATGACGCCGGAGGCCTTGGTGTTGCGCTGGAAGATGCCGCCGTAGCCGGCCAGGGCGGAGACGCCCTCCTGGATACGGGCACCGGCACCGTCGTTCAGCGACACCAGGGGCGCGCCGGCGGCGATGGCCATGTCCATGATCTTGTGGATCTTGGTGGCATGGGCCTCGCCCAGCGCACCGCCGAAGATCCGGAAGTCGTGCGCGTAGACGAACACGGTGCGGCCGTGCACCGTGCCCCAGCCGGTGATCACACCGTCGGTGTAGGGCTTCTTGCTCTCCAGTCCGAACCCCGAGGCGCGGTGCCGGCGCAGCGGCTCCACCTCCGAGAAGGACCCTTCGTCCAGCAGGAGGTCGATACGCTCCCGGGCAGTCAGCTTCCCCTTGGCCTTCTGGGCCTGGGTCGCCCGCTCGCTCGGACCACGCCGAACCTGCTCGCGAATGGCGTGCAGCTCGGCGACGCGCCCACGGACGTCACTCGCCTCTACGGGCGCACCTTCGAGATTGCTCATGCATAGACGGTACGTGGCGAGGACGCCCGGGACTCATGTCGTTTCCATACAACGTCATGTGCCTTTTGGTGGGCAGGCGGCACAGAGCCGCGCAGCCGCCGGGAGCAGGGGTCCCCCCTATAGGGGGGTGAGGTTGTAGATGTTCCACAAGACTCTTGCCTCTGACCCGTAGGCTGGCGAACTTGACGGGTCCGGGGCCCCGGACGCCGTCACACCGGGTCATTCCAGGGTCACGGTGCAGCGGTGGGGGGCGCAGGCGGTGCCGGGGGTCACGCGCAGCCGGAGGCTGTCGCCTGTCGACAGGACGCGCACCGTGGCGTCGTGCGCCGTCACCCGGCGCACGGGGCGGTCCCAGGCGATCTCGAAGGGCATTCCGGTCCGGACCGGTTCGGCCATATGGAGGGTAGCGGTCCGGCCGCGGTCGCGGACGAGTACGGCGGAGGGGGCCGTGACCGCGAGGGGGCCTGCGGCGCCGGGGGCCCAGAAGGCGGCGGCGGTGAGGCCGAGGGCGGGCAGGTGCGCGGCCTGGCATGCGGCGGTGTTGGCGAGGAGGGCGAGCCAGGCGTCGTCCTCGGCGCGGGCGGCCACGGCGCGGGGTCCCGCGCCGGGCATGAGGAGGTAGGCGTAGGCGGCGCCGGCGGGGTCGGTGCCGTGGGGGTGCCACAGGGTGAGGTAGCGCCGGGTGAGGGGGGTCGGGGCGCCGCCGGCGTTGATGTCGCGCCAGGCGCCGGTGCGGGCCTCGCGCAGGGCGTGGAGCGGGGCGCCGCCGGGGAGGACGTAGCCGCCGTGGCCTTCGAGGTGGATCCAGCGGGCGGCCTCGTAGCGGGCGCTCCAGCCGTCGGTGACGGGCTGGGGCGCGCCGTCGACGAGGAGGGCGGGGGTCCCGTGCGCGCCGAGGTTGCGGTGCTCGACGGTCGTGCCGACCGGGGTGCCGTCGCGCGCGGTGATGCCGGCGCCCAGGCAGACTACGGCGTCCGCTGCGAAGATCCACATCTTGCGGGCCTCCAGGGTGGAGGAGAGCCCCTTGAGGTGCTGGCCGGCGACGGCGAACCGGCCGTCCGTCACTCCCCCGACCCAGCGGACGTCGGGCCGGGGCTCGCCCCATGCGCCGCCTTCGCCGGCGGCGAGCCGCTTGGCGGAGGCGGTGGTGCCGGGCATCCGGTAGGGGTCGGCGGTGGGCCAGAAGGCGTCCGTGTACGGGGCGCCGTCGCCCGCGCGCCACCAGTAGAGCATTCCGGCGCCGGTGTGCCAGCCGCGCGGGTGTTCGCCGTTGCCGTTCTCGTAGTGGGCGATGCGGTCGGAGGCCATGGCGAGATTGGCCGTCCAGCCGGGGCGGCGGTGCACGGCGCGGTCCATGGCGGGGAAGAGGCGGTGCCCCACGGGGGCGGGTGCGGGGGGCGCGGGCGCGGCGCAGGCGGCGGCGAGGCGGGCGTGGTCGGCGACGCCGAGCGAGGGGTCGGTGAGCAGCGGGAGCGTGGTGTCGCGGGCGGCCCAGCCCTTGATCATCGCGTGCCAGCGGGTGCGTTCGGCCGGGCTCGCGCTGCCGGCGAGGAGGGCGACGGCGGCGATGAGGGCGTGGCCGCGCTGGTGGTCGCTCTGCTGCTGCCGGCCGGGGTCCGCGCTCTGCAGACCGCGGCTGACGGCGCGGCCGGAGACGCTGTCCATGACGAGCCCGTCGTGGACGAGGGGGGCGTACGCCTTCTCGACGCTGTCGTAGACCGTCCGCCGGGCCGGGTCGGTGATCTCCCAGGGGGAGCCGCGGAGCAGGGCGAGGAGCCGGCCGAGCCCGTCGAGCAGCACCTGGCCGTAGGTGCCGGAGTAGGCGACGCGGGTGTGCTGGACGAAGGAGCCGTCGGCGTAGAGGCCGTCGCCGCGGGTCACGTAGGGGAAGACGGGCGAGAGGGCGTCGCGGGCGAGTGCGGTCTTGGCGGCGGAGGCGCCGAGGATGCCGCGGAGGGCGACGACGCGGCACAGGTCGACGCGGTTGGCTCCGGTGCTGGTGCCGGTGTAGTCGCCGAGCATCGCGTCGGGGACGAAGTGGTCGACGGCGGCGAGGAAGGCGGTGCGCCGTGCCGCGCCGGCCTCGTCGTACAGGAGGGTGAGGCTGTCGAGGAGGAGCCTGGGGCTGCCGATCTGCCACTCCCACCAGTTGCCGTAGCGGGTGGTGGCGGGGTGGTAGATGCGGGCGTGGACGTGGTCGAGCCCGGCGAGGGTGTCGGCGGCCAGGGCCGGGTCGCCGGTCAGCCCCGTGCCGGGCTGGGCGTGGGCCTGGGCCATGGTGTGCAGGCGGGCGTAGCTGCGGGTGATGCCGGAGGGCGGGTCGAAGGGGGCGTCGGGCCAGAGCGAGCCGGGGCCGGGGGCGAGCGTGGCCCGGTAGGTGCGGGCGAGCTCTCCGGTGCGGCGCAGGCCGGAGGCGTAGGGCTCCGCGGCGGGGTCGAAGCCGGTGCCGAGCATGAGGCCGCGCCAGCGGGCGCGGAGGGTGGCGAAGGCGGCCTCGTCGTCGGCGCGGGCGGCGGGGGTGGTGGCGGTGAGGCCGAGGGTGCCGGCGACGGAGGCGGCGAGGAATCCCCTGCGGGTCCAGGCGGACGGCAGGGGTGCGGCGGAGCCGGACAGCACGGCGGGTCCTCCCCGGGGCGCGTGGTGCGGGACGGTGCGGACGGTGCCGGAGGCACACCGTGGCACGGGGCCGGGGGCGTGGCAATGCCCCCGGGGCGGCGTCGGCCGGAATTCACCCCCCAGAGATGTTGAATATTCAACCAGAGCGCGCTACGGTTCTTTCACGGTCAAGTTGAACATTCAACAAATCTGGCCGGAGCGAAACGAACTCGACCAAGGAGCACACCATGGGCCTCTTCAGCCGCAAGCAGAGCGCAACCCCCGCCGTCCCCGCGCCGCGCGCCGTCGACCCCGCACTGGCCGCCCTGACCGGCGACTACACCATCGACCCCGCCCACAGCAGCATCGGCTTCACCGTCCGCCACGCCATGGTCACCAACGTCAAGGGCGCCTTCACCGAGCACGAGGGCACCCTCGGCCTCGACGGCACCGACCCATCCCGCTCCACCGCCGCCATCGACGTGCGGATCGCGAGCGTCGACACCGGCATGAAGGACCGCGACGCGCACCTGCGCGGCGACGACTTCTTCGACGCCGAGCGCTTCCCGCTGATGCGCTTCCGCTCCACCGCCGCCGAGCAGCTCGGCGGGGACCGCTACCGCATCACCGGCGACCTCACCATCAAGGACGTCACCCGCCCGCTCTCCATCGACCTGGAGTTCAACGGCTCGGCCACCGACGTCTACGGCAACGAGCGCGTCGGCTTCGAGGGCGGCGCCGAGATCCTGCGCTCCGACTGGGGCCTGACCTGGAACGCCGCCCTGGAGACCGGCGGGGTGATGGTCAGCGACAAGGTGAAGCTGACCTTCGACATCTCCGCGGTCAAGGCCGCCCCGCAGGCCTGACCCCGTGCGGTGTCACCGGCCGAGGCGCAGCAGCCGGTCGACGACCTCGGCGCCTCGGTCCGCACCCGCGCTCAGCGCGATGTGGTTGTCGGGCCGTACGAGCACGAGCCCGTCCCCTTCCACCCCGTACGCCCGGCGGGCGTGTCCGCCGGGGTCGTCCCCGTCCTCGATGAGATGCGTGCGCAGCAGGCCCGCGCATTTCTCCCCCGCCTCCGCGAGGGCCGCCGCGCTCCCCCGGCCGAAGCCGAGCAGCGTGAAGTGCGGCCCGGCGAAGACGTCGAAGAGCCGGCCGTTCCGGCAGGGTGCGTCGGGCGCCCGCCCGCCGGCCTTCGCGCCGCCCCATGCCAGCGAGCTCCAGCCGTAGCCGACGCCCAGCGTGGTGACGTCGTCCGTGATCACGGCCTCCGTTCCGACGCCCGCCTCCTTCACGCCCTCGACCACGGCGCGCAGCCGCTCGTCGGTGAGGTTCAGCGTCCAGGCGGCGACCGGCAGCCGCTCCTCCTCGTACGTGTCCAGCAGGCCCGGCGCTGCGCGGCCGAGCACCACGTGCGCGAGCTTCCAGCCGAGGTTGAAGGCGTCCTGGATGCCGGTGTTCATGCCCAGGCCGCCCGCGATGGAGTGGACGTGGGCCGCGTCCCCGGCGAGGAAGACCCGGCCGACGCGGAAGCGGTCGGCCATCCGGACGTTGATGCGGTAGATGGAGAACCAGGTCGGGTCGGACAGCCGGATGCCTGCGTCCCGGGAGCAGCGGTCGACGAGCCGCTGGAACGACTCCAGCGTGGGTGCGGCCGGCCGCCCGTCGGCATCGCGCTCGGGGATGCCCTGCAGCTGCCAGTGCGCACTGCCGCGGAACGGGCAGAGCAGGACCGCCGCGTCCTCGTCGAACCACTGGTGCCAGTAGGCGGGGTCGAGTCCGTCCACGCGGACGTCGCCGACCACCATGCACTCCTCGGCGTCGGTCGACCCCTCGAAGCCCACGCCCAGCGCCTTGCGGACCGGGCTGTGGCCGCCGTCGCAGCCGACCAGGTAGGCGGCCTCGATGCGCCGCCCGTCGGCGAGCGTCGCGACGACGCCGTCCGCGCTCTGGGTGAACCCGGCCAGCTCGCACCCGGGTTCGGGCGCCACGCCGTACTCCGCCAGCTTGTCGCGCAGGATCTCCTCGGTGCGCCACTGCGGCATGATCAGCCCGCTGGCGTACGGCATGCCGGGCGTGGGGGTGCGGTCCGCGAAGGTGACGGTGTCGGCGATCGCGACGCCGTCGCGGTACTTGCGCAGGGTGATGTGCTCGATGCCCGAGGCGGCCGCCTCGGCTTCCACGCCGAGGTCGTGGAAGAACTCGCGGCTGCGCTGGTTGAGGCCCTTGCCGCGCGAGGCGCGGTGGAACTCCCGGGACTTGTCGATGATCCGTACGGCCGCTCCGGCGCGGGCGAGGGTGCAGGCGAGGGTGAGCCCGGTGGGCCCGGCGCCCACGATCAGGACGTCGGTTGCGGCGGATGCGCCGGTTGCACGGGCTGCGGCGGTAGCGGTCGTCGCTTCGGCGGCGTTGGTCGTCGTCATGCCCTCATGAAAGACCGCCCGGCCAGAAAACGCAACCGAGTAACAAAAGATTCTGAGTAACGCCCACTCTGCTAGGGTGGGCCCGTGAACGAGGAGACGGGGCTGCGGGAGCGCAAGAAGCAGCGCACGCGGCAGACGCTGTCCGAGACCGCCATCGCGCTCTTCCTGGAGCGCGGCTTCGACCAGGTGTCGGTGGCCGAGGTGGCGGCGGCCGCGGAGGTGTCGAAGCCGACGCTGTTCCGCTACTTCCCCGCCAAGGAGGACCTGGCCCTCCACCGCATCGCCGACCACCAGGGGGAGGCGGCACGCGTCGTGCGCGACCGGGAACCCGGGACGGCGCCGCTGGCCGCCCTGCGCGCCCACTTCCACGCGCGGCTCGACGCCCGCGACCCCGTCACGGGACTGTGCGACGTCCCCGCCGTGCTGGCCTTCCGGAACATGCTCTACTCGACGCAGAGTCTGCAGGCCCGCCTCGTGCACTACGTCGCCGAGGACGAACGGGCGCTGGCCGAGGCCCTGGCGGAGGCAGGTGCGGACGAGGTGACGGCGCGCCTGGCGGCGACACAGGTCATCGCCGTCCACCACGTCCTCGCGCGGGACAACTGGGTGCGCCTCGCGTCCGGGCACATCACCGGCGCCGTCCTGGCCGCGGCCCACGCCGACGCCGAGCGGGCGTACG